>NZ_BAAGQL010000050.1:0-255452 GCF_054783495.1 Luteococcus sediminum
GAACCAAGCTCAACAAGCGGGCATCTTGAGGTGAGTCAACGACCCGACCCACGCGGGCATCTTGACATGAGTCAACAGGATCGGGCCGTGCGGGCGCCATCTGCCAACCACGTCAGTCCATCTCGGGCACGAGGGAACGGGCCTCGGCATAGCTCATCCCGGTGAGTTCCAGCAGGTCGACCAGCATCGAGCGGGCCTGCGCCAGCACGACGATGCCCGACATCGAGCCCTGCACGCCCATCTGGGCGGTGGCACGGGCCACCAGTTCGATGCGCCCCCGAGCCCTCGACGGCAGACGGCGGGCCGCCAGCTCCTGGGCGCAGAAGTCGGTGACGTCGGCCAGCTCGTCGAGCACCCTCAGGTAGGGCTCGGGCACCTTCTCGTCCCGCCAGGTGGCAATCGTCGCCCGCCGGGCCAGCACCCTGAGGTTGCGCAGCAGCCGGTCGAGCGGGGCGACGATCTCGGCGATCGCCTGGACGTGGTCGCGCTCGGAACGCAGCAGGGGCGAGTAGCGGGCCACCGCGACACCCTCGTTGGCGGCCTCGACGAGCTGGGTCAGCTCCCGCTCCGTGTCGCGGGCATGGCGCAGGGTCACCGAGGCGGCCTCGGCGTCACCGCTGGCCAGGGCCTGGCGCGCCTCCCGAAGGGTCCGCGAGACCTGTTGCAGGACGGCGGCGGCCTTGCGGCGCGGCTTCTGCACCGGGCTCGTCGGCGCCACCAGTGCGAAGAGCAGCGCGAGGCAGCACCCCAGCAGCGCGTCGGCCCACCGGCTGAAGCCCTCGTCCGGGGCGGGCATCAGTGTCATCACGGTGGCTGCCTGGATGCCGGCCTGGTTGATCATCAGCGGTTTGGCGTTGAACCAGGTGGCCACGCTCATCGCCACGAAGCAGACCAGCATGATCTGCCAGGGGCCGGTGCCGACGAGCATCACGAACAGGTCTCCGGTCATCACCCCGATGAAGACGCCACAGGCCACCTCCACCACGCGGGAGACGCGCTGGCCGAAGCTGAAGCCGAGGCAGATGATCGCGGCCACCGAGGCGAAGAAGGGCATGGTGTGCCCCAGCAGGTGCTGGCCGAGGAACCATGCGGTGCCGGCGGCGACCGAGATCTGCAGGATCATGAACAGCCGGGAACGCCAGCGCTCGACACGCCGGTGCTGCTCGTCCCTCGCCAGCCCGACGGCATGTTCCGACAGGTCGAAGGCCCGCAGGGCGACCTTGCCCACCAGGCGCGTCGGCCTCGTGGCCCGCGCTGAGGGGGACTGGCCTTCGGCCATCAGGGACTCCTTCGTGGGATGTGGCGTCGTCGGGGCCGGCGGCTGCCCCGTTGTAGAGTCTTACCAGCCTGGGCGGCCGGCCCGGGCACTCCGTCACATCTGCAGGAGAACACGCATGGCATCCTTGGGCAAGGGCGCACTCGCAACCGCGACGCTGGTGGCACTGGTCAGTGGTTGTTCCTCGACGGGGCCCGACCCCCAGCAGCAGGAGCAGGCGCGCAGTCTCGTGATCGGCGCCACGGCCCAGCCGGAGTCCATGGATCCCACCACCCAGAGCGGCGCCGCGATTCCCCAGGCCCTGCTCTACAACGTCTACGAGACGCTAGTGAAGATCGACGGCACCGGCGAGCTGAAGCCGCTGCTGGCGCAGAAGTGGACGGTCTCGCCCGACCGCCTCACCTACACCTTCGACCTGCAGCCCAAGGCCCACTTCTCCGACGGCGACAAGGTCGACGCGAAGGCCGTGGTGGCCAACATCCAGCGGATCCGCACCGACAAGCGAGTGGTCGGGACACTGAAGCAGGAGATGTCCGGCGTGGTCAGCGCCACCGCCACCGATGCCGACACCGTGACGGTCAAGCTGAAGACCCCCTCTCAGTCCTGGCTCTACGCGATGGCCTCGCGCGCCGGCATCATCGCCGACCCCGACTCCTTCGCCACCCTGTCGAGCAAGCCCGTCGGCTCGGGCCCCTTCGCCTTCGGCGCCTGGAAGCGGGGCGAGTCGGTGCGCCTGGACCGCAACAAGTCCTACTGGGGCACCCCGACCCACTTCGAGACGGCGACCTTCCGCTACTTCGCCGACGCCAACTCGATGAACTCCGCGATGCTGTCCGGCGACCTGGACATCATCAGCGACCTGACCGCCCCCGAGTCGGTGGACCAGTTCTCCGACACCTCGCGCTACACCGTCACCGAGGGCACCAGCAATGGCGAGGTGGTGCTCGGGATGAACCAGGGCAAGGGTGGCAATCCCGCGCTGAAGAAGCGCGAGGTGCGCCAGGCGATCCGCCACGCCATCGACCGCAAGGCCCTGCTCGAGACGGTCTGGGCCGGCAAGGGCACGATGATCGGCTCCATGGTGCCGCCCACCGACCCCTGGTATGAGGACCTGTCGAAGGACTACGCCCATGACCCGACCAAGGCCAGGGCCCTGCTGAAGCAGGCAGGAGAGTCCAACCTGACGCTGCGGCTGCGCGTGCCCACGCTGCCCTACGGTCCCGGCTCGGCACAGTTCATCTCCAGCCAGCTCAAGGCCGTCGGCATCACCGCCAAGGTCGAGGAGCTCGACTGGGCCCGCTGGCTCAAGGAGGTGCACGACGACGGCAACTACGACATGACGATCGTCAACCACGTCGAGCCGCGCGACATCGACAAGTTCGCCGACCCCGCCTATTACTGGCACTACGACAACCCGGACTTCCAGAAGCTCATCGCCCAGGCCGACAAGGCCGACGACGAGCAGTCGGTGGAACTCATGAAGCAGGCCGCCAGGACGCTCAGCGACGACGCGGCCGCCGACTTCCTGTGGCTCTTCCCACACATCGTAGTGACCAAGGCCGACATCAGTGGTGTGCCGGCCAATGCCACCAGTGAGAGCTTCGACCTGACCACCGTGGCCTCCCGCGACGCCTGATCCGTGAACCGCGGAACACGCATCGCCAGCAGGCTCGGGGCCTTCGCCCTGAGCCTGCTGGTCGCCTCACTGGTGATCTTCTGCCTGGTCAACCTGCTCCCGGGAGACGTCGCCACCACCATCCTGGGCGACCAGGCCGACCCGGCCTCGCTGGAGGCGCTGCGCGTCGAGCTCGGGCTCGACCGTCCCTGGCCGGTGCGCTACCTGGAGTGGCTGGGCGGCATGGTCACCGGTGACTTCGGCACCAGCACCCGCACCGGTGAGGGCGTGCTGCACATGATGGCCCCCAAACTGGCGGTGACGCTGTGGCTGGTCGGCCTGGGCATGGTCGTCTCGCTGCTGGTCGCCGTTCCCGTCGGCATGGTCGCCGCGACCCGTCGGCGCCACTGGAGCGGCAGCCTCATCTCGGTGCTCAGCCAGCTCGGCATGGCCGTGCCCGCCTTCCTGGCCGGCATCATCCTGGTGGTCGTCTTCGCCGTGCGGCTGCGCTGGCTGCCCGCCAACGGCTACGTCCCCCTGACCAGCGATCCCGTCGAATGGGCCCGACGGATGGTGCTGCCGGTGCTCTCGCTCGCGCTGGTGCAGGCCTCAGTGCTCACCCGCTATGTGCGCAGCGCCTTCGTCGAGGTGCTGGGCGAGGACTGGTTCCGCACCGCCCGTTCCGTGGGCTGGACCCGAAGGGCGGCCATGGTGCGCCACGGGCTGCGCAATGCCGCGCTCAGCGTGGTCACCGTGCTCGGGCTGCAGCTGTCCACCCTGCTGGTCGGGGCCATCGTGGTGGAGAGCGTCTTCGCCCTGCCCGGTCTGGGACGGATGCTGCTGGACGCGGTCAACCAGCGCGAACTGGTGCTGGTACAGGCCATCGTGATGCTGCTGGTGGCCGCGGTGCTGGTGATCAATGCCTTGGTGGACCTGTCCTACCTGGCCATCGACCCGCGCCTTCGCCGTACCCGGGAGGGGTCATGACCGGCGCTCGCCCCGGCAGGGGCAGCCGCATACAGCTGTGGACCGGCGGCGTGATCGTCGCCGTGGTGGTGCTCACCGCCCTGGTCTCACTGGTCTGGACCCCGCACGACCCGACCCTGGTGGATCCGGCCCATCGGCTGCGTCCGCCCGGCTGGCCCTACCTGCTGGGCACCGACTCGATGGGGATCGACATCGCCAGTCGCCTGATGGCCGGTGCGCGCATCTGCTTGCTGGTGGGTGTCGTGTCGGTCTCCCTGGCAGCCCTGGTGGGAGTGCCGCTGGGCATGCTCGCCGGCATGCGGCAGGGATGGCTGGGTCGTCTCGTGGTGCGCATCACCGACATCCTCTACGCCTTCCCGGCGCTGCTGCTGGCCATTCTGCTGGCCGCCGCAGTCGGGGGCTCGACGACCACCGGCATGGTGGCCATCGGCATCGCCACCATTCCCGTCTTCACCCGGATCAGCCGTGCCGCCTGCCTGCAGGTGATGGAACAGGACTATGTGCTGGCCGCCCGGGGCTGCGGCACCACCTGGACCACCATCGCCGTGCGCCACGTCTGGCCCAACATCGCGCCGCTGGTTGGTGTGCAGGCCTCGGTGAGCTTCGCCATGGCCATCCTCGCCGAGGCGGCCCTGAGCTACCTGGGCCTGGCCACCGCCATCACCACGCCGTCCTGGGGCCGGATGCTCTACGAGGCGCAGAGCAAACAGCTGTTCAGCCATCCCGAGCAGGTCGTCTGGCCGGGCCTGGCGATCGCCCTGGCCGTGCTCGGCTTCAACCTGCTGGGCGACGGCCTGCGCGAACTGCTCGACCCGCGCCTGAGGGAGCTGTCATGAGCACGAGGGAGCTGTCATGAGCACGAGGGAGCTGTCATGAGCCTGCTCGACGTCAGCGACCTGACGGTCACCTTCGGGCGACGCCGGGCGCCTGCAGTCCAAGGGGTCAGTTTCAGTCTGGACCCGGGTGAACGACTGGGCCTGATCGGGGAGTCGGGTTCCGGCAAGAGCGTCACGGCCCTGGCCCTGATGGGGCTGCTGCCCGACAATGCGCAGGTCTCCGGCAGCGTGGAACTGGCCGGGCACCAAGTGCTGGGGGCCGGCGATGCCGAGCTCTCGCGGCTGCGCGGCGACCTGGTCTCGATGGTCTTCCAGGAGCCCATGACTGCCCTGGACCCGACAATGGCCTGTGGCCGCCAGGTGGCCGAGGTGCTGCGTCTGCACCAGGACCTGCCACGCGGCAGCGCCCGCCAGAAGGTGGTGGACATGCTGCAGCGCGTCGGCCTGCCGCGCGAAGAACGGGTCGCGGATGCCTACCCCCACGAGCTGTCGGGCGGGCAGCGGCAGCGGGTGATGATCGCCATGGCCTTGGTCAACTCTCCCGAACTGGTGATCTGCGACGAGCCCACCACGGCCCTGGACGTGACGGTGCAGGCCAAGGTGCTCAGGGTGCTCGACGAACAGCTCGACCAGGCCGGGGCCGCCTGCCTGTTCATCTCCCATGACCTCGCGGTGGTGAGCCAGATCTGTGACCGGGTGATGGTGATGTGGCAGGGCCGAGTCGTGGAGCAGGGTCCCATCGATCAGGTGCTCGGCGATCCCCAGCACGGCTACACCCGCGGGCTGGTGGCCACCGCACGCCTGGACCAGGCCGTCCCCGGCAGCCGCCTGCCGGTCATCGAGGACTTCTGGCAGGAGAAGCCATGAGCGGACCATCGCAGCACCTGGTCGAGACCATCGCCCTGGACAAGGTCCACGGCCGTGGCCCCGACGCCGTCCACGCCGTCAAGTCGGTGAACCTGACCGTCGACTCCGGCGACCGACTGGGGATCGTGGGGGAGTCCGGCTCGGGCAAGTCGACGCTGATCAGGATGATCGCCTGCCTGCAGCGGCCCACCAGGGGGCAGGTGCGTTTTCGGGGACGCGACGTGTCCGGCCTGCCGGAACGGGAACTGGCCGACCTGCGCGCGAGCGTCCAGATGGTCTTCCAGGACCCCCGCAGCTCGCTCAACCCGCGCATGCAGGTGGGGGAGATCATCACCGAGCCGTTGCGCAGTCCGCTGCTGCGCCAGCGAGGCGACGTGCCCGTGGAGCGGGGCGCCCGCCTGCGCGAGGTGATGGAACAGGTGGGTCTGCCGGCCGGCAGCGAGCGACGCTACCCGCATGAGTTCTCCGGGGGGCAGCGCCAGCGCATCGCAATCGCCCGCGCGCTGGCCCCCAAGCCAGAGGTGCTGATCGCCGACGAACCGGTCAGCGCCCTCGACGTCTCGGTGCGTGCCCACGTGCTGAACCTGTTGCACGAGTTGGTCGACGAGTACCGGCTGACCATGCTCTTCGTCTCCCACGACCTCACCGTGGTGCGCCACGTCTGCGACCGTGTGGTGGTGATGAAGTCCGGCGAGCTGGTGGAGCAGGGCCGCGTCGAGCAGGTCTACGACCATCCCCAGCAGCCCTACACCCGTGAGCTGATGGACGCAGTACCGCTTCTGGACCTGCAGCGGCGCACTCGTCCAAGCAGGTGAGACGCGCCTCCCGTTTCCTGCCCGGCCCCCTAGACTGCCGCGGGTGAAAGCACTCCTGCTCGAGAACATCCACAGCGAAGCGACCCGCATCCTCTGCGAGGCCGGCGTCGAGGTCGAGACGCGCTCCGGCGCCCTGGGTGAGGACGAGCTCATCGAGGCCCTGCAGGGCGTCGAGCTGCTCGGGATCCGCTCCACCACCAACCTCACCGAGAAGGTGATCAAGGCCTGCCCGCAGCTGATGGCGGTCGGATGCTTCTGCATCGGGACCAACCAGGTCGACCTTGCCGCAGCGTCGGCGGCCGGCATCCCGGTCTTCAACGCCCCTTACAGCAACACCCGGTCCGTGGTGGAGCTCGCGCTGGCCGAGATCATCACCCTGGCGCGACGCCTGGGCGAGAAGAACCAGATGATGCACGGCGGTGTCTGGAACAAGTCGGCCGAGGGCTCGCACGAGGTGCGGGGACGCACGCTGGGCATCGTCGGTTACGGCAACATCGGTGCCCAGCTCTCGGTGCTGGCCGAGAGCTTCGGCATGAGCGTCATCTTCTACGACCTGGTCGACAAGCTGGCCTTGGGCAATGCGCGGCGCTGTGACAGCCTGGAGGAGCTGCTGCGCGAGGCCGATGTCGTGAGCCTGCACGTCGACGGACGTGGCGCCAACAAGGACTTCTTCGGCGAGGAACAGTTCGCCCAGATGAAGGACCGCGCCATCTTCCTCAACCTCGCCCGTGGGCACGTCTACGACGTCGACGCACTGGTGCGCCACCTCGACAGCGGCCACCTGGCCGGTGCCGGCATCGATGTCTTTCCGTCGGAGCCCAAGAAGGCGGGCATGGCCTTCGAGTCGCCGCTGCGGGGACGCCCGAATGTGGTGCTCACCCCGCACGTCGGCGGCTCGACGAAGGAGGCGCAGGTGGACATCGGCCGCTTCGTCGCTGGCAAGATGCTCGACCACCTGACCACCGGCGGCACCCAGATGAGCGTCAACGTGCCGCAGATCGCCCCCGAGTCCTTCGAGGGCACCCGCGTACTGCACATGCACCACAACGTTCCCGGCGTGATGGCCCGCCTCAACCAGGTCTTCGCCCAGCACGACGGCAACATCACCTTCCAGACACTGGCCACACGCGGGCACCTGGGTTACGCCATCACCGATGTCAGCGGCAGCCATCCGAATCTGGAAGGGGAGCTGCGCGAGCTGGACGAGACGGTCTGGGTGCGCGTCATCTGACCCCCCCGAGCACATGGCGGCGGCCACTCCCCACGGGGAGTGGCCGCCGCCATTGGTCTGGGGTCAGCCCGGCTCAGTGCTCGTCGCGGGCCAAGGCCTCGACGGCCGCCTCGTGCAGCTGGCCATTGGTGGCGATCGCCCCCGGACCCTTGACCCCGTCGAGCCCGTCGAGGTTGGTGAAGCGTCCGCCGGCCTCGCGCACGATGATGTCGAGCGCGGCCATGTCGTGCAGCTCCAGGTCGGGTTCGCTGGCGATGTCGACGGCCCCCTCGGCCACCAGCATGTAGCTCCAGAAGTCGCCGAAGGCACGGGTCCGCCAGCTGGTGCGCAGCAGGTTCACGAAGTGCTGGCCGCGGCCCGAGGTCATCCACCCGTCCAGCGAGGAGTAGCTGAAGGAGGAGTCCTCCAGGCGCGAGACCTGCGAGACGTGGATCGGCTGGCCCTTGAGGAGTGTCTTGCCGGCATAGGCTCCGTCGCCCTTGCTGGCCCACCAGCGACGACCCAGCACCGGGGCGCTCACCACGGAGGCCACCACCTCGTCATTGACCATCAAAGCGATCAGGGAGGCCCACACCGGCACTCCCCGCACGTAGTTCTTGGTGCCGTCGATGGGGTCGATCACCCAGCGTCGGGGCCCCCATCCGGTGTCGGAGCCCTCCTCGCCGTGCACCGCGTCGCGGGGGCGCGCCTTCGCCAGGGTGGCCCGGATGGCCTCCTCGGTGGCAACGTCTGCATCCGAGACGGGCGTCATGTCGGGCTTGGTCTCGATCCTCAGGTCGCCCGAGCGGAAGCGGCTCATGGTCAGCGAATCCGCATTGTCGGCCAGCAGGTGTGCCAGTCGGAGGTCGTCGGTGTAGTTGTCACGATTGAGGGGGGCCATGGATGTCAGCCTATCGTCAGGGTGCGCCGCTCACAGCTCCCAGTCCCGCAGGCGGCCGGCCATCCACATCCGCCGGTAGCTCGCCAGCCGCTCAGGGGCCAGGCGGCCCTCGTCGACGGCTGCGTCCAGTGCGCACTCAGGGTCCTGCGGCCCGTGCTGGCAGCCGCGCGGGCAGGCAGCGGTGAGCGACTCCAGGTCGCCGAAGGCGGCCAGCACCGACTCCGGGGTGACGTGCTGGAGCCCGAAGCTGCGCACGCCGGGGGTGTCGATCGCCCAGCCCCCGTCGGGCAGTTCGAGCGCAATCGCAGAGGTGGAGGTGTGCCGGCCGCGGCCGGTGACGTCGTTGACCACGCCGATGGAACGGTTCACGCCCGGGATGAGCGCATTGACCAGGGTGGACTTGCCGACGCCCGAGTGGCCGACCAGCACACTGACCCGGTCGCGCAGCAGTTCGTGCAGTTCGGCGAGGTCGCTGCCGGGTTCGGTGACCACGATGGGCACGTCCAGGGGGCGGTAGGCGGCAACGAGCTCGTCGGGACTGGCCAGGTCTGCCTTGGTGAGGCACAGGATGGGCTCGATGCCGGCATCGAAGGCAGCCACCATGATGCGGTCGATCATGCCGATCCTGGGCGGCGGGTCGGCCAGGGCGGTCACGATCACGATCTGGTCGGCATTGGCCACCATCGGACGCTCGAAGGGGTCGGTGTCGTCGGCGGTGCGGCGCAGCACGGTGGTGCGCTCCTCGGCGGCGACGATTCTGGCCAGGGTGCCTTCCTCGCCGCTGATGTCCCCGTCCAGGCGGACGATGTCACCGACGATGACGCCCTTGCGCCCCAGCAACCGGGCCTTCGTGGCAGTGACCATCACCTCGCCGGTCTGGCAGCGGTAGCGTCCACGGTCAATGGTGATGACGCGCCCCAAGGGCAGGTCCGAATAGTCGGGACGGTCCTTGGTGCGGGGGCGGGTGCGCTTGCGGGGGCGGTCGAAGCTGTCCAGCGCGTCACTGCGCAGGTAACGGCCCATCGCGCCGCGGATGGCCTTGGGGCTCACCGGTCCACCTCCTGGGAGCCGGACAGCATCTGCTGCCAGCTCTGGTCGAAGTCGTTGATGGTCTTGCTGGTGCAGGCCACGTCGTCGACAGTGCAGCCGTCGACGACCAGTCCGAGCAGGACCGCCGTGTGCACGATGCGATGGTCTGCATAGGAGCGGAAGTCGGCGGCGTGGAGGCCCTCACCGGTCAGCCCGACGCCCTCGACGACCAGGCCGTCGGCGGTCTGCTCGGCCTGGACGCCGACGCGGCGCAGCTCGGCCTCGAGGGCTTCCAGCCGGTTGGTCTCGTGGCCGCGGATGTGGGCGACGCCCCGGATCGTGGTGCGTCCTGTTGCCAGTGCGGCCAGGGCAGCGACCACGGGGGTCAGCTCGCTGGCCTCGTGCAGGTCGATGTCGACCGCGTGCAGGTCGCCGGTCCCGGTGGCCGTCAGCTCGCCGTCCCGCAGCGCCACGTCGGCTCCCATCCGGGCCAGGACCTCACGCACCATGTCTCCGGGCTGGGTGGTCTCCCGCGGCCAGCCGGCGACGGTGACGCTGCCACCGGCGATCGCGGCGGCGGCGAGGTAGACCGCGGCGCTGGTCAGGTCCGGCTCCACCAGCTGGTCCACGGCGACAACGGGGCCGGGCAGCACCTGCCACAGGCCCGGCTCGGTCTCGGTCACCTGGACGCCGTGCTCCCGCAACATCGCCACCGTCATGTCCAGGTGAGGCCGGCTGGGGGGCTCGGAGCTGTCGGGGGCCCTATGCCGCAGCACCAGGCCATTGGGCAGGCGGGCGCCGACCAGCAACAGGCCGGAGATGAACTGGCTGGAGCCGCTGGAGTCGATGGTCACCTCACGGCCCTCGAGCATCTCCGGGCCGGTGACGGCACACGGGATCGTGTTGCCCTCCACGGTGGCGCCCAGCAGTGCCAGGCCGTCGAGCAGCGGCGACAGTGGACGGTGGCTGGCCTCCGGGTCGCCGACGAAGACGGTGCGGCCCACGGCGAGTGCGGCCAGCGGCGGCACGAAACGCATCACCGTTCCGGCCAGGCCGCAGTTGATCGGCACGGGTGCGGCGGTGAAGCGGTCCGGGGGAGTGACCAACCACTGCCCGGGCTGCTCCTCGACGGCGACGCCCAGCGCGCGCAGCGCATCACGCATCAGGCGGGTGTCGCGGGCGTCGAGCCCGCCCCGGATGGTGCTCGGATCCTCGGACAGGGCCGCGATCACGAGGGCCCGGTTCGTCTCGGACTTGGAACCGGGCACCTGGATGCGGGCATGCAAGGGCCCTGGCGCGATCGGAATCGGCCAGGGCCCGGCATCATGGGTGGTGGACATCATCTCAGGCATGCCTGCGGGCGTGTGGTTGGTCACTGGCGCATTCTTGCAGCCCACCCGGATGTCGGCACGGCAGGTTCACCGTCAGGACAGCAGCGACTCGATCTGGCTGGCGAGCTCGTCGGCCTTCTTGGAGCCCTGCTTGGTGAGCTGCTTGGCCTTCTTCGCGCCCTGCTTCTGCAGCTTGGCGGCCTGCTTCTCGAGCTGCTTGGCCTGCTTCTTGGCCTTGCGCTTGTTGGACGGGCCGGTCAGCTGCTTGGCCTGCTTCTCCAGGTCCTTCTTCTCCTTGGAGGCGGCCTTGCTGATCGCGGCAGCCTGCTTGGAGGCGCGGTAGCCCAGCGAGGGCTTGCCCTGGGTGTCCTGGCTGGCCAGCAGGGTGGCGCCCAGCAGGGCCACATTGCGCAGCATCACCGAACGTGCAGCGGTGCGATCCTCGGCGGAGGCGCCCTTGGCGGGTCGGGAGGCCAGCACGTGCGGCACCATCGAGGCGCTCAGCAGGCTGGCCGACAGGCGACGACCCAGACCGGTGGCCAGGCCCAGGCCGCCCAGCACCTGGGCGGCGCCGGTGGCGCGGACCAGCGACTTGGTGTCCTCGGGAACATAGCTTGCGACGCTCGGCGGGGCGATCCGCTGGGCCAGCGGCACCACCTTGCGTGCGATCGGCTCGGCGTCGGCGACCAGCTGGTCGGGCCTGGCCGCGGCCTTGGCGCCGTTGACGACGAAGAAACTGGCGAGCATGGTTCGCCCGGCTGCACGAGTGAGAGTCATGCCTCCTTCCTACCGTTCCTCGCGGCACCACGACAAGGCATTGCGCACAGGGCGAAATCAATACGGGGCGAAATCAGTACGGGGCGAAATCAGTACGGGGCGAAATCAGTACGGGGCGAAATCAGTTCTGGCCACGCACGGCTAGGTTGGTCGGCATGTGTGGTCGCTATGCCGCCTCGGCCAGTCCCGAGGAGATGATCGAGGTCTTCGACGTGCAGCAGGTCGTCGACGACCCGGCGTTGCCACCGCTGCGCCCCCGGTTCAACATCGCCCCGACCGATCCCGTGGCCGCCGTGATGGACCGGCGCTCGAGGCAGACCGACGAGGTTATGCGCACCCTGGCCCGTCCTCGGTGGGGGCTGGTTCCCAGCTGGGCGAAGGACCGCAGTGCTGCGGCGCGGCTGATCAATGCCCGGGTCGAGACCGTCGCCGAGAAAGCCTCCTTCCGCAAGGCCTTCGCCACGCGTCGCTGCCTGCTGCCGGCCGACGGCTACTACGAGTGGCAGCGCACACCGGCGACCGACGGGGGACGGCCGGGCAAGCAGCCTTGGTGGATCCAGCCGGTGGAGCGGGCCGGCGAGCCGCCGTGGATGGTGATGGCTGGGCTCTACGAGTTCTGGCGGGACCCCTCCCTGCCCGATGACCATCCCCGGGCATGGCTGGCCACCTGCACCATCATCACCACCCAGGCCAATGACGAGCTGGGCCGCATCCACGACCGGATGCCGGTCCAGGTGCTGCGCCGGGACTGGGACGACTGGCTCGATCCGGCACTGGTGGACCCGCTGGTGGCCCATGACCTGCTGCACCTGCCAGGGCCCGGCGAGATGACCTCCTGGCCGGTCTCGAGCGCGGTGGGCAATGTGCGCAATGACTCGCCAGCCCTGCGCGAGCCGATGGCGCTCCAGCCCGGCCTGCTGGAATAACCGAGCACCACGGTCCGTTGTGAGGCTCATGGTGATGCTTCTCGACAGACCCGTGCCGGTGACTGACGCCGTGTCGCGGCGTAGTTCGGTACTGTCATCAGTGATGACTCTTCCAGGTGCCACCCATGACGGCCTGGACGCCGATGGCGTCCAGGGTCCCAACGACGGCTCCATCGACAGCACCGTCGACGAGCTGGAGGCGGTCCTCGCAGCCGAGACCGACGAGGAGCGGGCGGAACGTTTCGAACGTGACGCCCTGGTCTACCTCGACCAGCTCTACGGTGCTGCGCTGCGCATGACGCGCAACCCCGCCGATGCCGAGGATGTCGTGCAGGAGGCCTATGCCAAGGCCTTCAGCTCCTTCCACCAGTTCACCCCGGGCACCAACCTCAAGGCCTGGTTGTACCGGATCCTGACCAACACCTACATCAACAGCTACCGCAAGCAGCAGCGCCAGCCGAAGACCACCGGCGGTGCCGACGTGGAGGACTGGCAGCTCGCCCAGGCGGAGTCGCACACCTCCACCGGGCTGCGCTCGGCCGAGATGGAGGCGCTGGACCGCATCCCCAACGGCGCCGTGCTGGAGGCACTCAACGAGCTGTCCGCCGACTTCCGCCAGGCCGTCCTGCTGGCCGACGTCGAGGGCTTTTCGTACAAGGAGATCGCCGAGATCATGGGGACCCCGATCGGCACAGTGATGTCGCGGCTGAACCGCGGCCGCGCCCAGTTGCGCAAGAAGCTCGTCGAGCACGCCGCCGACCAGGGTATTGCCGCCGCGAAGGAGGCTCGCAATGACTGAGCCCCACAGCCACCACGCCTCCGAGGACGACCTGATGGCGTGCAGCCGTGCGCTGGGCCAGGTGCAGTCCTTCCTGCACGGTGAACTGCCGGAGTCGGATGCCGATGAGATCCGGCACCACCTCGCCGCCTGCGAGCGGTGCATGGACGACTTCGATGTCGAGCAGGCCATCAGCCACCTGCTGCGGCGCTGTCACCCGCCGGCCACTGCCAGCAGCCAGCTGCGCATGCGCATCGTCCAGATGCGTGTCGAGTTGCGCTGAGCCCGCGCCCCATCGGTGCGGCCCGGTAGCCGCGAGACATGACAGGAGCCCCCGACCCAAACGGTCGGGGGCTCCTGTGTGGTCTGCGCGGAATCAGGCGTTGGGACGCTTTCCGTGATTGGCGCTGTTCTTGCGGCGAGCGCGGCGCTTGCGTCCAGTCTTGCCCATGACGACTCCTCTGAGGTCTCGTTGACCGGTGACGAGGCACCGGGGCCCGGCGTGTCCAGGCTGAGCGGCCATTATTCCATCTTCTCGACCGCTGGCGCCAACTGGCTAGGCTTGCCGACATGCTGACGATGACGCAGGTGGTGGCTGAACACACGGCGCTGGGCGATGCCGACCTGGCCTGGCTCAAGGGGCTGGTGAACGAGTGGCACCTGCTGGCCGATGTGAGCTTCTCCGACCTGATCCTGTGGGTTCCCGACCGCGACGACAGCATCTTCTGGGCTGCTGCCCAGATCCGTCCCACCACCGGACCGACGGCCCTCGAGGATGATGTCGTCGGTGACGACATCTCCTATGACCCGGAGCACATGGTCACGGCGGCCTACCTGTCCGAGGCGATCTGTGCCACCAGCGACAACCAGCTGAGTGCAGGGATCCCCGTCGACATCTGGGCGATCCCCGTGATGCGCGAGGGACGCTGCATCGCAGTGGTGGAGCGCCACACCAACCAGATGGGTGTGCGCGCTCCGGGCGCCCTGGAGGATGCCTACCTGGAGACGGCCGACGTACTGGCCGACATGCTCTACCACGCCATCTTTCCGATCGAGCCCCCCAGCGATCCGACCTTCAGCCCCAAGGTGGGCGACGGGCTGATGACGCTCACCCTGGAGGGGACCATCACCTACGCCAGCCCCAATGCGGTCAGTGCCTACCGCGCCCTGGGACACACCAGTGACGTGGTGGGCGAGGACTTCCGTGCCCTCACGCAGTCCTTGGTGGGCGGACTGCAGGAGGTCGGCCAGAGCGTGGGCACCGACCTCGCAGCACGTCGCGCCATCGAGACCGAGGTCTCGAATGCGGGCGGCTCGGTGCGGCTGCGGATCATCCCGCTGTCACGCTGCGGTGAAGGCCTGGGCACCTTGGTGCTGTGCCAGGACACCACGGACCTGCGCATGCAGGAGCGTCAACTGGTGACCAAGGACGCCACGATCCGCGAGATCCACCACCGCGTCAAGAACAACCTGCAGACGGTCGCCGCCCTGCTCCGGCTGCAGTCGCGTCGCATCGACTCACCCGAGGCACGCAATGCCCTCAAGGACGCCATGGGACGGGTGCAGTCGATCGCCGTGGTGCACGAGATCCTGTCACAGTCCTATGAGGAGGTCGCAGTCTTCGACGATGTCGCTGACCGGATCCTGCGCAATGTCGGCGACGTGGCGGCCTCCTCAGGCCAAGTGATGGCCCGGCGCGACGGGACCTTCGGCCTGGTTCCGGCCGACGCCGCGACTTCGCTGGCCCTGGTGATGACCGAGCTGTGCCAGAACGCCGTCGAGCACGGACTGGAGTCTTCCTCGGGCGAGGTCGTGGTACGCCCCCAACGCCTCGACGGGGCACTGGTCGTCGACGTCCTCGACGCTGGCAGCGGCATTCCCGAGGACTTCGACACCCGGCACACGCGCAGCCTGGGACTGTCCATCGTGCGCACGCTGCTGGAGGACCTGGGCGGATCCTTTGAACTGTCGAACCGTGTGGATGGTCCTGGGGCACGTGCCCGGATCCTGGTTCCGTTGAAGTGTTGACGCACACGACGGCAGCCGCCCGAGAATTCGGGCGGCTGCCATCTCCTGCCAGTCGTGGCTGGGGGGTGCTGCGGTTGTCGGGGTCGGGCCGTGGAAGTCAGGAGTTCCTGAGCCTGGAACGCGCCTGACGACGCTTCATGGCCCGGCGCTCGTCCTCGCTCAGGCCTCCCCAGACTCCGTGGTCCTGTCCGGCCTCGATGGCCCAGGCGAGGCACTGCTCGCGCACCTCGCAGCGGCGGCACACCTTCTTCGCCTCCTCGATCTGCAGGATCGCGGGGCCCGTGTTCCCAATGGGGAAGAAGAGCTCCGGGTCCTCCGTGAGGCAGGCGGCCCTGTGGCGCCAATCCATTCGTTGTACTCCTTAGTCATTGCATTCCGGTCGCAATCCGGCCCTGGTGAAGGGGAAGTGGGTTTGCGGGCGACCTGGGCAGTGGGCACGGACGCTCCGTGAAACCAGCCTAGATGAGTCTGGCAACTCAGGGGCCAGTTGACAAGACTTTGAGTGTCCCCAATTCCCGCATACTCTGGGGCGGTGCCTGACAACGACCCTTCGGCAGCGCCCCGCTTGGCCTCCCGGATTGCCTCAGTGGGAACGCTGGTGACCGCGATCGTATTCCTCGCCGTCGGCATCTCCTCGCTGCTGGTCGACAACGGGATCTTCTCCGTCGGTATCGCGGCGATGCTGATCGTCTATGCGGCTTCGCTGGCAGGCATCGCGTGGCTGAACCATCGGGCACTGGGCCTTGCCTCGGGCGCCGTGGTGGCCTCATCGCTGCTGCACGTGCTGGTCGGAGTCTCGACGGCACGGGGCTCGCACCGCTGGTGGCTCTGGATCTTCGTGGCCCTGGCCGTGGTGACGATGGTTGCCGGTACCAGGCAGCACCTGGCGCAGTTGCGTGAGTCGATGGCCGACTGACGCGACCGTCAGACCGCCCATCAGGAGCGGCCGCGCCAGCTCCTTGGCAGGGGGTCAGAGCCGGTGCGCCCCAGCCGAGGGAACCACACTGAACCAGCTGGGTTCGTGGAAGTCGGCCTCGGCGAAGGCCGTCGCGACCTGCTTTGCGATTCCGTCACCCTTGCCCTGCTCGCACAGGGCGATGATGCAGCCACCGAAGCCGCCGCCGGTCATCCGGGCGCCCAACGCTCCGCTCTGGCGGGCGGTCTCGACGGCCAGGTCGACGGTGGGCACAGTGATCTCGAAGTCGTCTCGCATCGAGGCGTGGGACTCGTCCAGCAGGCGGCCGAGCTCGCGCAGGCGCCCGTCCCGTCCCAGCTCCACCGCGTCCAGGACACGCTGGTTCTCGGTGAGGACGTGGCGGGCCCGCTTGACCTGGAGCTCGTCGTCCAGCCGCGAGAGGGCCTCGTCCGGGTCCGTCACCTCGCGCAGCGTGCCGATGCCGAGGGCCTTGGCCGCGGCCTCGCAGGTGGCCCGTCGCTCGGCATACTCACCGTCGACGTGGCAGTGCGGGGTCCGTGTGTCGAGCACCAGGATCTCCAGTCCCTGCTCGGCCAGGGGCAGCGGCACCGACTCGGCCTCGAGGCTGCGACAGTCGAGGAAGAGCATCGCGTCGGCCTCGCACAGGGTGGATGCGGCCTGGTCGAGCAGCCCGGTGGGGGCCCCGACGAAGTAGTTCTCGGCCACCCGGGCCAGCTTGGCTCGTTCCATCGGGGCAATGTCAAGCTCGAAGAGGTCACAGCACGCCGCGACCACGGCGCACTCGATGGCGGCCGAGCTGGACAGCCCGGCACCGATCGGGACGTCGCTGGACAGCACCATCTCGATGCCGCCCACCGGATGCCCGGCCTGGCGCAGTGCCCACACGACCCCGGCCAGGTAGGCGCTCCAACCAGTGGTGGCCATGGGCTGGTCGTAGGGGCGCAGCGCCCCCAGCTCCACCGACTCGTTGAGGTCGAGTGAGAGCATCCGCACTTGCTCGTCCTCGCGTCGGCCGGCCGCGAGCGTGGCGCCAAGCGCCAGCGCGAAGGGCATCACGAGACCGTCGTTGTAGTCCGTGTGCTCACCGATCAGGTTGACCCTGCCGGGGGCGAACCAGACACCCTGCGGATCATGTCCTGCCCACTGGGTGAACTCTCTGCGCACCAGCTGCTCGGCGCTCGTCATCACTCGTCCTCCTCGTCCAGCCTGGCCAGCCACGTGGCCAGGCGCTCCACGCTCACCTCGAACTCGGGATTGAGGTCCACGAAGGTGCGCATCTGTTCCGCCAGCCAGGCGAAGCTGACCTCCTCGTCACCACGACGGGAGGCCAGCTCCTCGAGGCCTCGATCGGTGAAGTACACCCGTCACTCCGCCAGGGCGCGGTCGACGAGGTCCTTCTCCTGCTGCTGGTGCACCTTGTTGGAGCCGACCGACGGGGCCGCGGCAACAGCACGGCTGACCAGCCTCATCTCGAGGTCATGCGAGGGCAGGTGTTCCTTGACCGCAGCCGGCAGGCTGAGGGCCAGGAAGGGCCAGGGGCCCTGGTTCTCGGGCTCGTCCTGCACCCACCGGATGTCGGTGACGTGGCCGTACTCCTTGAGGATGTTGGCCAGCTCCTCTGCGGGCAGCGGGTAGAGCCGCTCCAGCGCGATGATGGCCACCTGGCCGTCGAGCCCGGCCTTCGAACGGGCCTGGACCAGATCCCAGCGCACCTTGCCCGAGCACAGCAGGATCCGCTTGACGGCCGACGGGTCGGTGATCGTCGGATCGGGCAGTGCGGGACGCCACCTTCCCTCGGTGAACTCCTCGGGCTGGCTGGTGGCCAGCTTGTTGCGCAACATCGACTTCGGGGTGGCGATCACCACAGGACGGTGCCAGTTGACGTAGGCGTGCTGGCGCAGCAGGTGGAAGTGGCTGGCCGGGGTCGAGGGCTGGCAGACGGCCATGTTGTTCTCGGCGCACAGCTGCAGCCACCGCTCCAAACGCGCGGAGCTGTGGTCCGGTCCCTGCCCCTCGTAGCCGTGGGGCAGGAGCAGCACGACGCCCGACTTCTGGCCCCACTTGGCAAAGCCCGAGCTGATGTACTCGTCGGTGACGCTCTGGGCACCATTGACGAAGTCACCGAACTGCGCCTCCCACAGCACCAGTGCCTCGGGGGCGGCCACGGAGTAGCCGTACTCGAAGCCGAGCACCGCATACTCGCTGAGCAGCGAGTCGTAGATGTCGAAGGAGGCCTGGTCCTCAGTGAGGTGCTTCAGCGGCACATAGGCCTCGTTCGAGACGCGGTCCACGATCGCGCCGAAGCGCTGGCTGAAGGTGCCACGTCGGGAGTCCTGGCCGGTCAGGCGGACCGGGCGGCCCTCCATCAGCAGGGAGCCGAAGGCCAGCAGCTCACCGGTCGCCCAGTCGATCGGGCCCTCGAGGATCTGCTTGGCGCGACGCTGCAGCTGGGGCAGCACCTTCGGGTGGCCGGTGAAGCCCTCGGGGACCTCTGCATGGACCCTGGCGACCGCCTCCATCATCTCACGACCGATGGCCGTGCCGGCCTTCTCGTTCGGCTTGGTGGGGTAGTAGGGCACGCGGGTGTACTCGTCGTCGCCGATGCTCTCCTTGGCCTCCTTGAAGACATCCTCCAAACGGGCGCGGAAGCGGTTCATCACCGCCTCGGCATCCTCGGTGGTGATGTCACCACGACCGATCAGGCTCTCGGTGTAGAGCTTGTGCGTCGAGCGCTTCTGCTCGATCAGGTCGTACATGCTCGGCTGGGTGAAGCTCGGGTCGTCGCCCTCGTTGTGTCCGCGACGGCGGTAGCAGACCAGGTCGATCACGACATCCTTGTTGAACCGCTGACGGTACTCGAAGGCCACGCGGGCGGCACGGACACAGGCATCCGGGTCGTCGCCGTTCACGTGGATGACCGGCGCCTGGACCACCTTGGCCACGTCGGTGCAGTAGACGCTGGTGCGAGACTCGACCGGCGAGGTGGTGAAACCGACCTGGTTGTTGATCACGACGTGCACGGTGCCACCCACGCGGTAGCCCCGCAGCTGGCTCATCTGCAGCACCTCGTAGACCACGCCCTGGCCGCTGAAGGCGGCGTCACCGTGCATCAGGATCGGCAGCACGGGGTAGTCGTCGCGGCCCAGACGGTCCTGCTTGGCGCGGGCGATTCCTTCCAGGACGGGGTTGACCGTCTCCAGGTGGCTGGGGTTCGCGGCCACCGAGGCCTTGATGGTGGCACCGGAGGCGGCGGTGAACTGTCCCTCGGTGCCCAGGTGGTACTTCACGTCACCCGAGCCCTGGGTGCCACCGACTCCGATGCTTCCCTCGAATTCACGGAAGATCTGGCCGTAGCTCTTGCCGGCAATGTTGGCCAGCACGTTGAGGCGGCCACGGTGCGGCATGCCGATGCACACCTCGTCGAGGCCCTTGTTGGCGGCCTGCTCGCAGATCTCGTCCAGCAGGACGATGGCCGACTCACCACCCTCCAGGCTGAAGCGTTTCTGGCCGACGAACTTGGTCTGCAGGAAGGTCTCGAAGATCTCCGCCTCGTTGAGCTTGTCGAGCACGCGCAGGTGCTCCTCACGGGGCATCGGGGTGTGCGGCTTCTCGAACTTCTCCTGGAACCAGGCCCGCTGCTCGGTGTCGGTGATGTGCATGTACTCGATGCCCATGGTGTGGCAGTAGGAGTCGCGAAGGATGTCGAGGATCTCGCGCAGGGTCAGCACCTGGCGGTTCTCGGCGGCGAAGGTTCCGATGGCGAACTCCCGGTCGAGGTCCCACAGGGTCAGGCCGTGGGTTTCGAGCTCCAGTTCGGGATGGGTGCGCTGCTTGTACTCCAGCGGGTCGACATCGGCCATCAGGTGGCCCAAGCTGCGGTAGGCCTGGATCAGCTCGACGACACGCGCCTCCTTGGAGACCTGGCTCCAGCGGTGGCCGCGCACGTCGGTGTCCCAGCGCAGCGGCGGGTAGGGGATGCGCAGGCTCTCGAAGATCTGGTCGTAGAAGCCGTCGGCCCCCAGCAGCAGCTGGTGGATCCTGCGCAGGAACTCGCCCGACTGGGCGCCCTGGATGACGCGGTGGTCATAGGTGGAGGTCAGCGTCATGACCTTGCTGATACCCAGCTCGTTGATCCGGCTCTCGCTGGTGCCCTGGAACTCCGGCGGGTAGTCGATCGAGCCGACGCCCAGGATGACTCCCTGGCCATTCATCAGGCGGGGCACCGAGTGATTGGTGCCCAGTCCGCCGGGGTTGGTCAGCGAGGCCGTCACGCCGGCGAAGTCGTCGACTGTCAGCTTGCCGGTGCGTCCCTTCTTGACGACCTCCTCGTAGGCGGCCCACCACTGCATGAAGTCGAGCTGCTCACAGCCCTTGATGGCGGGCACCACCAGGTTGCGGGTGCCGTCGGGCTTGACCAGGTCGATGGCCAGGCCGAGGTTGATCGATGGGTTCTCCACCAGGATGGGCTTGCCGTTGTCGACGTCATAGGCATTGTTCATGCCCGGGATGGCCTTGAGCGCCTGGATCATGGCGAAGCCGATGATGTGGGTGAAGGAGACCTTGCCGCCCTTGGAGCGCTTCAGGAAGTTGTTGATCACGGTGCGCTGGTCGATCACCAGCTTCATCGGGACCGAGCGGACCGTGGTGGCGGTGGGCATGGACAGCGAGGCGTCCATCGCCTTGGCCGTGCGCATCGGCACGCCCTTCATCACCGAGCGCTTCGGCTCCTGACGCTCGGTCTTGGGCCGGTTCGACGGGTTCGGTGCGTTGGCGCTGAGCTTGGACCCGGCGCCGGGCGTCGAAGGGGCCTCGGCGCGGTTCTCGCGCTGCTCGACCTTGCTGCTCTTGGCGGCAGGCGCCGGGGCGGCTTCGGCCTGCTGGGCGGGAGCGGACTCCCTCTTGGCGGGAGCCTGCGCAGCGGGAGTGGCCTTGGCGGGCTGCTCGCTCCTGGCCGGCTGGGACTTGGACGCAGTGGCGGACACGGAGGCCTTGTTCTCGCTGCTGGGGGAGTTCTTCTCGAAGAAGGCGATCCACGAGGCGTCCACGCTGCTCGGGTCTGCCTTGTACTTCTCGAACATCTCCTCGATCAGCCAGTCATTGGCGCCGAAGTCGCTGGAGGGGTCTGTGTGGGACATATGAGTGTCGGTGGCCGGGGCCACCATCGCCTCTTTCCGGTGTGTGTTGGCCTACGGCAGGCCCCTGTGCCTACCTTGATGAAATGGTAGTCGCTGCCCGGGTGGCTTGGGCAAACCGAGCGCGGACAAGTTCAAGAAGTGCCCAGCTGGTGGTGAGCACGGCGAGCAGGACGAGCCCAAGGTTGCGTGCCACCAGCTGCCACGTGACCGTGGGATCGGCCCAGTTGGGAGAGATCAGTCCGAGGTAGTGGTTGGGGTAGACCTGCTGGGTGAGCCAGGCCAGCACCAGGCAGGCCAGGCCGACGGCGATGGCCCGCACCCGCTGGCGTCCGGCCGGGGCCAGCGCGAGCCAGGCGGCGCTGACGGCGCCCAACCAGCACATGTACTGGGGGCTCAGCGTCTTGTTGCCCACCAGCATGATCGAGACGATCGACAGGCAGGCCAGGCCCCGCACGTGGGCCGGCGGGTCCAGTCGCCAGGCCAGCACGCCCATGGCGAAGGCCAGGGCCACGCCGAGGGCCATGCAGATCGACGCCGCTGTGAGCATCTGGGCCACCCCGGGGCCGGTGATCTCGAAGGCATTGAAGGGTGACAGCTGCACCGTCCAGCGCGTGTCGGGCTGTCCCCCGGCACTCTGGGCACCCATCGCCCGACGCCACATCGGCAGGCTTGCCCAGACGCTCTCGATCTGCAGGCCCCGGTCGGACTGCCAGGTCAGGGGCGAGACCAGGCGCACGGGCCCGGCCGCCAGCAGGCTCAGCAGGGCCAGGCCCAGGCCGGTGACCCAGAAGCTGCGGTGTCGCAGGCGGGCGGCGGGGGAGCGGCCGACAAGGGCCGCCAGCAGCAGGGCCGGCCACAGCTTGATGCCGGCACCCAGGGCCACCAGGGCTCCGCTCGTGGCTGGCCGGCGGGCCACCAGGAGCACGGCCAGACCGACCACGACGCCCGGCAGGAGGTCATAGCGGAACCACACCAGTGGCCCGATCGCCCACACAAACAGCATCCAGCCGATGCTGGCCAGCCTCGATCCCGAGCGCCACAGGGCGACCGTCATCAGGGCGTCCAGCACCGCCATCAGCAGCGCGAAGAGCACCACGTAGAGCGACTCCTGGTTGGCTGCCGGCCAGCGCAGCACGTCGAGCAGCCAGACCATCGGCAACGGGTACTCGCGCAGGACGGTGAGGTAGCCCTGGGCATGGGCCACCTGGGAGAAGTAGTACTTCACGTCGTTGACGATGAACTGCGTGTCCATGGCCCAGTGACGCAGCATCAGGCCGCGGGTCAGCAGCCAGATCACCACCCAGGGCCAGTGGCTGGTGAGCCAGGCGTGCAGGGGTCGCGCCAGGTCCTCGGACTGGCTGCGTCGGGGGGCGTCGTGGGTGGTCATCGGGGTACTTCCGCGTCGGGGGCCGGGGAGTTGGGTGTGGGGGAGGGCGCCGTGATCAGTCGCCAGCACCAGCCGGCGACCAGCCCGAGCAGCACCACCAGCGACACATTGCGCACCAGCAGCACCACCGTGGCGAGCACCATGCCGGGCCGGTGCCCCACCAGGGAGGCGTAGCCGATCGGGTAGACCAGCTGGGTGAGCAGGCTGACCGCCAGGGTCAGGGTGCTGATCCGCAGCAGCGCGGACTGGTCGGCGAGGTCCGTGCTGCTGCCCTCGTCGGTGTGCCCGGCCATCGCCCAGGCGGCTGCCAGCGGACCGCCGAGCCAGATCAGGTACTGCGGCGAGAAGGTCTTGTTGGCCACGATCATCACCAGGACGAGCAGCATCATCAGCGCGGCTGCCTCGACGGGGCGCTGCACCGGACGGCGCAGCCACAGCACATAGGCCAGCACGACGGCCAGGATCCCCAGCGCAGTGGCCAGGCTCGCGCCGGTGAGGAGCAGGTCGGTGCCGGGGCCGGAGATCTCCCAGGCATTGAAGTCACTGACCGCGATCCAGAACTCGTGCGGTTGGACGAGGCGGTGGATCATTGGCAACCCGGCCCAGACGCTCTCGATCTGCAGGCCGCGCTCACCCTGCCAGCCCAAGGGGGACAGCAGTCGGTCCCAGCCGGCCCACCACAGGCTGACCAGGGCCAGCGCACCACCCGCCCCCCAGAAACCGAGGGTGGAGCGCCAGCGGGCGGTGGCACGGTCCTCGGGCCGCCGGGAGCCCATCAGCGCGGGCCACAGCAGTGCGGGCCACAGCTTCACCGCCGCACCGATTCCGATCAGTGCCCCGGCCCAAGCGGGTCGGCGGCGTCCCGCCAGCAGCAGCGCCCAGCCAGCCAGGACCGCGGTGAGGATGTCGAAACGTAGGTAGGAGGTGGTGCCCACCAGGGGCACGAAGGCGATCCAGAAGGCCATCGCCTGGCCGCGAAGTCGGCCGCCGTGGCGCCACAGTGAGCGGCTGAAGGCGGCGTCGAGCAGGAACATCAGGAGGAAGAAAGTGACCACGTAGACCCACCGGTGCCCGGAGGCCAGAAGGTTCGGCAGTTCCAGCAACCACAGCACGGGGGTGGGGTACTCCACCATGGTGGCCTGCGGTCCGAGTTCGGACATCTTCGAGATCTTCTCGAAGTAGTAGCGGGTGTCGCCCAGGGTGAACAGCATGGCGGCCCACTCCACGAGCACCAGGAGGCGGCTGGCCAGCCACAGCCGTGCCACGAGGTGCTCGTCCTGGAGGCGTGGACTGTCCCACAGGGCAGCCACCCGGCGCAGGCGTGGATTGGTCGTGGTCACGGGGCTCCCGGTTCGGACGGGCCGTGCCGGGGCCCGGGACTGAGGCGTTGCGTGGCGTGGCATGCGCAGCGGTGGCGCCCCCGGCAGGATTCGAACCTGCGCTCCCGCCTCCGGAGGGCGGTGCTCTATCCCCTGAGCTACGGGGGCCACGCCCCGGGCTGTTCACCGACGGGGCACGGAACACCATAGCAGCCCTTGACGGGTGGGCATGCATGCGCACCCGCGGACCAGTCACGCTCTGAACGCCGCCGGGGGGCGCCGGCCCGATCTGAGAGGATCGTGGCATGACCCATACCCATGTCGCCGGCTCGATCCATGCCGATGCCACCACTGCGGGTCCCCAGTGGCTGGACCGTCCCTCCGACCTCAACCTGCTCGACCCCGCCCTGTGGAGCAGCCAGGTGCGTCGTGGGGAGGACGGCAGCGTCCGCGTCGCGGGATTGGACGTGCGCGAGATCGCCGACCAGGTCGGCACTCCCGCCTATGTCGTCGACGAGGCCGACTTCCGGGAGCGCGCCCGCGCCTTCCGTGACGCCTTCACCGGGTGGCAGGTCTACTACGCCGGCAAGTCCTTCCTGACCCGCAGCGTGGCCCGCTGGATCAGCGAGGAGGGCCTCTACCTCGACGTGTGCAGTGGCGGCGAGCTTGCCGTCGCACTGGCGGGGGGCATGGACCCGGCCCGGATCGGGCTGCACGGTAACAACAAGTCTGTCGCGGAACTGGAACATGCGCTCTCCAGCGGGGTGGGGCGGATCATCGTCGACTCCCTCGACGAGATCGGGCGCATCGAGCAGCTGTGCTCCGAGAACGGCTGGACGGCCCGGGTGATGGTGCGCGTCACCACCGGTGTGGAGGCTCACACCCACGAGTACATCGCCACCGCCCACGAGGACCAGAAGTTCGGCTTCAGCATCACCAATGGCCAGGCGATGGTGGCGATGGTGCGTTGCCACTACAGCGAGCACATGGAGCTGCTCGGCGTGCACTCCCACATCGGCTCGCAGATCTTCGACACCCACGGTTTCGAGGTGGCGGCGCGTCGCACGATGAAGCTGCTGGCGCAGTTCTCCGCCGCCACCGGCACCGAGCTGCCCGAGCTCGACCTCGGGGGCGGCTTCGGCATTGCCTACACCCAGGCCGACACCCCGTCCACGCCGGACGCGCTGGCCAGGAACCTGCGCGAGATCGTCGAGCACGAGGCCCGCGGCTGGAACATCGCGGTGCCCACGATGTCGATCGAGCCCGGACGTGCCATCTGCGGACCCACCACGATGGCTCTCTACGAGGTGGGCACGGTGAAGGTGGTCGACGTCGACGGCGGCCAGAACCGGGTCTACGTCAGCGTCGACGGGGGGATGAGCGACAACATCCGTCCTGCGCTGTATGCGGCGGAGTACTCGGCCGCCGTGGTCTCGCGCAACTCCGATGCCGAACCGGTCCTGAGTCGCGTCGTGGGCAAGCACTGCGAGGGCGGCGACATCCTGGTGCGCGACGTCTTCCTGCCCGCCGACATCCGCCCCGGTGACCTGTTGGCGGTGCCGGCCTCGGGCGCCTACTCCCGCTCCATGGCCAGCAACTACAACATGCTCACCAAGCCGCCGGTGGTCGCCGTGCGCGAGGGTGAGCTGAGCACCCTCATCCGTCGTGAGACGCTCGAGGACCTGTTGCGTCTCGACGTCGGCCAATGACACGCCAGACCACGCCCGCCCCCACAGCCAGACCAGCCCATAGCCAGCCAGACCAGCCCTTAGCCAGCCAGACCAGCCCATAGCCAGCCAGACCAGCAAGGAATGCCCATGAACAAGCTCGAGGCCACCGACCCCTACCGACTGCCGCCGCTCAAGGTGGCGCTGCTGGGATGCGGGGTGGTGGGAAGCCAGGTGGCGCGCGTCATCACCGAGCAGGCCGATGACCTGACCAACCGGATCGGACGCCGTCTGGAACTGGTCGGGATCGCCGTGCGCTCCCTGGAGCGTGACCACGCCGGGCTTGACCCGGAGCTGTTCACCACTGATGCCGCGTCGCTGGTGGCCCGAGACGACCTCGACATCGTCGTCGAACTGGTGGGTGGCATCGACCCCATCCGTGAGCTGGTCCTCACCGCCATGGCCAACGGCGCCTCGGTCGTCACAGCGAACAAGGCGATGCTCGCCCAGGACGGGCAGGCGCTGTTCGAGGGCGCCAACCGCACCGGCGTCGACCTGTACTACGAGGCCGCCGTCGCCGGCGCCATCCCGATCGTGAGGCCGCTGCGCGAATCGCTGGTCGGTGACGAGATCACCACCGTGATGGGCATCGTCAACGGCACCACGAACTACATCCTGGACCAGATGACCAGTACCGGGGCGGAGTTCGACGATGCCCTGCGCCAGGCGCAGGAGCTGGGCTATGCCGAGGCCGATCCGACCGCCGACATCGAGGGCTACGATGCCGCGGCGAAGGCAGCGATCATGGCGACCCTGGCCTTCCACACCAGGGTCCGGGGAACCGACGTCCACCGCGAGGGCATCACGCGGGTCACCTCGCAGGACATCACCACGGCGCGCAAGCTGGGCTGCGTGGTCAAGATGCTCGCGATCCTGTCCACCACCGAGGGTGGTTCGGTGAGCGCCCGGGTGCACCCGGCCATGGTGCCGGTGGACCACCCCCTGGCCAGCGTCAAGGGCGCCTTCAATGCCATCTTCGTCGAGTCCCGCGAGGCTGGGCAGTTGATGTTCATGGGCCCAGGAGCTGGCGGGTCGCCGACTGCCTCGGCCGTCATGGGCGACCTGGTCACTGTGGCCCGCAACAGGCTGCGCGGCGTGGCCGGTCCGGCCGAGACGCTCTATGCCAACCGGGAGATCGCGCCGATGGGCGATGTGGAGACCCGCTACCTGGTGCGAGCGGCCGTCTCCGACGAGCCGGGGGTGCTGGCTGCCTTCGCAGGGGTCTTCGCGAGCCACAATGTCTCGGTGCAGACCGTCGACCAGTCCACGGCCCAGACGAGCCGCAAGGAGCCCGCGACGGCCGAGTTGGCGCTGATGACCCATGTCGCGAAGGAGTCCGATGTCCAGGCGGTGGTCGCAGAGCTTGCGGCGCACGCCTTCACCCACGGCGAGATCTCGATGCTGCGCGTCGAGGGTCACTGAGATGACCTCGCCCGCTGCGCTCCCGGTCGGTCGCCGGGCCCGGGCCGAGGTGCCGGCCACCAGTGCGAACCTCGGTCCGGGATTCGACTGCCTGGGGCTCGCGCTGACCATGTCCGACCAGGTGGAGGCAGAGGTACTGGTCGAGGGGCTCGAGGTCGAGGTCAGCGGTCAGGGAGCTGGCCAGGTGCCGCTGGACGCTCGGCACCTGGTGGTGCGTGTCCTGTGCCGGGCACTCGACGAACTGGGCCACGAGGCCCCGGGCTTGCGTCTGGTCGCCACGAATGTGGTGCCGCACAGCAGGGGGCTGGGTTCGTCTGCCTCCGCGATCGTGGCGGGCATCGCCCTGGCCTGGGGTCTGGCGCGGCCCGGGGAGGAACTCGACCTCGACTGGGCATGCCGTCTGTCCAGCGAGCTGGAAGGGCATCCGGACAATGCCTGCGCCGCGGTGCTGGGCGGGATCGTGCTCGGGCACATGGAGCCCGGCGACGACGGGCGGCCCGGCGTGCAGGTGGTGCGCCTGGAGCCGGCCGAGGGGCTGCGGTGCATCGTCTGGGTTCCGGAGGTCGAGGTGCCCACCGCTGGTGCTCGTGCCGTGCTGCCCGAGACGGTGCCCTGGGCCGATGCCATCGCCCAGGCCAGCAGTGCTGCCCTGCTGGTCCACGCCCTGACCACGGACCCGGAGCAGCTCCTGCGCGGCACCAGGGACCTCCTGCACCAGGATCGTCGGGCCGCGTTGATGCCCGACTCGGCCCGCCTGATGGGCGAGCTGCGCGCCCACGGCGTCCCCGCCGTCATCTCGGGAGCCGGGCCGACCGTCCTGGCCGTCGGCCGTAGCGAGCAACTCCAGGCACACGAGGCCGTTGACCAGACTGGTTTCGTGCGACACCACCTGGAACTGGGGCCCGGCGTGCAACTCTCCTGAAGCTGCGCTGCGCATGTCTCCTGAAGCTGCGCTGCGCGCGGGGGGCCGGGTGTGGCGAGCCGAGGAGTCCGGATGGTATTCTCTTGGCAGGTCGAATGTCCTGCATTCGACGAGCACCTCACAGGTCAGGTGCCTGATCCGCCCGGGATGGGCAGGAGCCGGGCGGGGGACCGATCCCCGACGTACCGCGATGAGTCATCCTCGTCGTCGTGCGTGTGCATGTCGGTACGACGCCCTGTTCCGCGAGACGTCTCTCCCGGACACCCCACAGTGACTTCGACGCGTGGCACCCCTGCGGTGGACGCGGAGACCCGACCTGATTCGAACCCGGCGACGCCCGGCATGCACAGTGCTGCCATTCCCCGACCCGCCCGGTTCGCGAAAGGAAAGCAGTGACCGAGAACGTGGCCGAGCCCTCCGCAGCCGGCAAGTCCGCATCCACCTCCGGGGGCCTTGCGTCCAAGAACGTGCCCGAGCTGAAGGCCATGGCGGCCGCTCGCGGCATCCGCACCACCGGCCTGAAGAAGGCGGACCTGATTGCCGCCCTCCAGGGGGGTGCCCCCGCCGAGGCCCCGCGCCGGCGTGCCACCCGCAACAGTGCCGCCCCGCAGGAGCAGCCCACCACCGAACAGCCCCAGAAGGCGGAGCGCGCCTCCGCGGTCGAGCAGCCAGTGGCGACCGAGCAGGTGCGCCAGGTGAACGGTGACGAGCAGTCCCAGCAGCGGCCGCGCCGGCAGCGCAACCGCGAGGCTCGTGAGCAGCAGTCCCCTCCGGAGCTGTCCGAGCGTCCCGCCGACGTCGGCGCCGAGGTCGGCGCACGTCTGGCCGAGCTCAGCAGCCAGGCGCCCCGCCAGCGCAACCGCCGTGGCGGTGACAGCGCCGACCAGGCACAGCCCCAGGAGCAGTCCGGCCAGAAGGACGGTGCCCCGTCCCAGGCCAGCAGGCAGGAATCCCAGGCTCAGGACGGTCACAAGCAGGACCGCCAGCAGGGCAACGCAAGCCAGTCCGACCAAGGTCGTGGCAATGACTCCCAGCAGCGCCAGAACAACCAGAGCAACCAGAGCAACCAGCGTGACTATGACGGCGACGGCAATGGTGGGCGTCGCGGTCGTCGCCGTCGCCAGCGTGACCGCGGCAACCGCGGTACCCGCAGTGGCCAGAACATGGACCGCTACGAGAACGAGCCGGTCATCAGCGAGGACGACGTCCTGCTCAACATCGGGGGCATCCTCGACATCCTCGACAACTACGCCTTCGTGCGCACCTCCGGCTACCTGCCCGGGAGCAATGACGCCTATGTCGCGATGAACATGGTGCGCAAGTACGGCCTGCGTCGCGGCGATGTGGTCACCGGTGCCATCCGCCAGGGCAAGGAGGGCGAGCGCAAGGAGAAGTACAACCCGCTCGTCCGCCTGGACACCATCAACGGTGGGGATCCAGAGGCGGCCAAGAACCGCCCCGACTTCAACAAGCTCACCCCGCTCTACCCGCAGGAGCGCCTGCGCCTGGAGAACGGGCCGCTCAACATGACCGGCCGCATCATGGACCTGGTCAGCCCGATCGGCAAGGGCCAGCGCGGCCTGATCGTCTCGCCCCCCAAGGCCGGCAAGACGATGATCATGCAGAACATCGCCAATGCCATCACCATGAACAATCCCGAGGTGCACCTCATGGTGGTGCTGGTCGACGAGCGTCCCGAGGAGGTCACCGACTTCCAGCGGACCGTCTCCGGCGAGGTCATCGCCTCCACCTTCGACCGTCCCGCAGGCGACCACACCACGATCAGCGAGCTGGCCATCGAGCGCGCCAAGCGCCTGGTCGAGCTGGGCCACGACGTGGTCGTGCTGCTCGACGGCATCACCCGCCTGGGGCGCGCCTACAACTTGGCCGCTCCCGCGTCGGGCCGCATCCTGTCCGGTGGTGTGGACTCGGCCGCCCTGTACCCGCCGAAGAAGTTCTTCGGTGCCGCCCGCAACATCGAGGACGGTGGCTCGCTGACGATCCTGGCCACGGCCCTGATCGAGACCGGATCCAAGATGGACGAGGTGATCTTCGAGGAATTCAAGGGCACCGGCAACATGGAGCTGCGGCTCAAGCGCAACCTCGCCGACAAGCGCATCTTCCCGGCCATCGACGTGGATGCCTCCGGCACCCGTCGCGAGGAGCTGCTGCTGGGCCGCGAGGAGCTGGCGATCATCTGGAAGCTGCGCCGTGTCCTGTCGGGCATGGACGACCAGCAGGCCCTGGAGATGCTGCTCAAGCAGATGCGCAAGTCGCAGAACAACTCGGAGTTCCTCGTCCAGATCAGCAAGACGACGCCCTCTGAATGAGAAGGGGCGCCTGCGGCCCCCTTGTACCCCCGCCGCCTCGCGCGCGCACCGCTCCTCACCGGTTCGGAGCTGCGCTCGAGGCACGGAAGGGGCGCCTGCGGCCCCCTTGGACCCCCGCCGCCTCGCGCGCGCACCGCTCCTCACCGGTTCGGAGCTGCGCTCGAGGCACGGAAGGGCCGCCTGCAGCCCCCTTGCACCAAAGCAGGATGGGTGGGGAATATCCCCGCCCGGTTTGGCGCTGTGCCCACCAGCACGGCATAATTGTGCGTCGGTGCCGGTTCACGTCCAGAGTCCATGTCAGGGCGACCCGGTGCATCACATACCTAGGAGATGACATGAAGCAGGGAATCCACCCGGAGTACGTGGAGACAACGGTCACCTGTACCTGTGGCAACACGTTCAAGACCCGCAGCACCAGCAAGTCGGGCACGCAGAGCGCCGACGTGTGCGCCGCCTGCCACCCGTTCTACACGGGCAAGCAGAAGATCCTCGACACCGGTGGCCGCGTGGCCCGCTTCGAGCGTCGTTACGCCAAGAAGAAGTAACTTCTTCCACGAGCGCTGGGCGGCAGGGAGACCTGCCCCCAGCGCTCGTCCTTTTCCCTCGGGATCGCGGCCGATCCCACCTCCATCCCGAACGACGCCCGAGACCGCCAGGGCACAGGAGCACCATGTTCGACCAGGCTCCCTCGATCCGCGAGGAATTCGCCCAGCTGGAGGCCCAGATGGGCGATCCCGCACTGCACCAGGACATGGCACGGTCGCGCCGCATCGGGCGCAGATACTCCGAGCTGACCCCCATCATCAAGGCCCTCGCGCAGTACGACCAGGTCGCCGACGACCTGAACGCCGCCGAGGAACTGTCCGAGGTCGACGAGCTCTTCGCCGAGGAGGCCACCGAACTGCGCGCGCGGCTGGAGCAGCTCACCGAGCAGCTCTCGGCCCTGCTGGCCCCGCGCGACCCGCACGACCGGCTGGACGCGATCGTCGAGATCAAGTCGGGCGAGGGCGGCGAGGAGTCGGCCCTGTTCGCGTCGGACCTGCTGCGCATGTACCAGCGCTTCGCCGAGACACACGGCTGGAAGGTCGAGCTCCTTGACGAACAGACCACCGACCTTGGCGGCTACAAGAGCGTCACCGCCGCCGTGAAGGGATCGGCCAGCGGCGACCAGCCCTACGGACTGCTCAAGTTCGAGGGCGGGGTCCACCGCGTGCAACGGGTGCCCGTCACCGAGAGCCAGGGTCGCATCCACACCTCGGCCGCGGGGGTGCTGGTGACCCCCGACCTCGACGACGAGGGCGAGGTCGAGATCAGCGACGACGACCTGCGCATCGACGTCTACCGCTCCTCCGGCAAGGGAGGACAGGGCGTCAACACCACCGACTCCGCGGTTCGCCTCACCCACCTGCCCAGTGGCGTGGTGGTGACCTGCCAGAACGAGCGCTCCCAGCTGCAGAACAAGGAACAGGCGATGCGGATCCTGCGCTCGCGCCTGGCTGCGCTCGCCGCGGAGAAGGCCGCCGAGGACGCCTCCGAGGCCCGCCGCTCGCAAGTGCGAACCGTCGACCGCAGCGAACGCATCCGCACCTACAACTTCCCCGAGAACCGCATCGCCGACCACCGCATCGGCTTCAAGGCGCACAACCTGGACCAGGTGCTCGACGGGGCCCTGCAGCCCCTGGTGGATGCGCTGCAGGCCGCCGACCTGGCCGAGCGACTCCAGATGCCGGAGGAGCAGTGAGGGCTTCGCAAGCCGTCCGCGAGGTCCAGCAGCGTCTCGTTGCGGCCGGCACGGCATCGCCGCAGGCCGAGGCGCGGACCCTGGTGGCGCACGTGCTGCGGATCGAACCCAACCGCCTGCTGGTGGCTCCCGACCTCGACGCCGACACCATCGGCCGACTGGATGACCTGGTCAGCCAGCGCCGTGACGGGCGCCCGGTGCAGCACCTGACCGGCGAGGCATGGTTTCGCACCGTCCGACTTGCTGTCGGGCCCGGAGTCTTCGTCCCTCGCCCGGAGACCGAGGTGATGACAGGCTGGGCACTGGATCGCCTGGCCGAGCTGGACTGTCCGCGTGTGGTGGAGCTGTGCGCCGGCTCTGGAGCGATCAGCCTGGCCATCCACGCAGAGATGCCGACCGCCGAGCAGTACGCGGTGGAACTCGACGAGCAGGCCCATGCCTGGGCATCCCGGAACCTGGCCGGCACCGGCGTCGAGCTGGTGCAGGGAGACATGGCCGAGGCCTTTGCCGAGCTGGACGGCACCGTCGACCTGGTGATCGCGAATCCGCCCTACATCCCCCTGGAGGCTTGGGAGTCGGTCACTGCGGAGGTGCGTGACCACGACCCTGCGCTGGCCCTGTGGTCGGGTGATGACGGGTTGGATGCCACCGTGGTGGTCGCCGGCGTCGCCGCCCGCCTGCTGCGTCCCGGTGGCTGGGTGTGCAGCGAACATGCCGAGGTGCAGGAGCACAGCGCACCGCAGGTCTTCGTGGACAACGGGGCCTTCACCCAGGTGAGGGACGAGCGCGACCTTGCCGGACGCCCCCGTTTCGTGACGGCACGTCGACGCTGAGCGACGCCCGGTTGGCCAGTCGTGGCAGGATGTCGGGGTGAGTGAGCAGCAGATCCCGACCTCCGGACAGCAGTTGCGACGCCTCGATGCCGTGGCCGAGACCGGTGAGGCCCTGGCCGCGGCGCAGACCGCGATCGCCGCGGGCGAATGCATCGTGCTGCCGACCGACACCGTCTACGGAATCGGCGCCGATGCCTTCAGTGCCCCCGCGGTCCAGGGATTGCTGGATGCCAAGCACAGGGGACGCGACATGCCGCCCCCCGTGCTCGTGGCCGAGGCCGGCATGCTCGAGGCCCTGGCCGAGGACCTGCCCTCGCACGCCTTGCGGCTCGCAGAGGCCTTCTGGCCCGGCGCCCTGACCTTGATCGTCACCGCACAGCAGCACCTGCGGATGGACCTGGGGGAGACCCGCGGGACCATCGCCGTGCGTGTGCCCGACCACGACTTCACCCGAGATCTGCTCCGCCGCACCGGGCCCCTGGCGGTCAGTTCGGCCAATGTCTCGGGACAGCCCGCCTCGACCGACATCGACGAGGCCCTCGCGCAGCTGGGGGACAGCGTCGCGGTCTACCTGGACGCGGGACCCACGCCGGGTCCGACGCCCTCGACCATCGTCGACTTCGTCAGCGAGCCAATGGGCAAGGTCTTGCGGATGGGGGCGATCGGCATCGAACAGTTGCGTGAGGTGGATCCCTTCATCGTGTGGGACGACGAGCCAACGGCCGGCTGAGGCCAGGGCCACGCATGCGCGAGTACGCCCTGGTGATGCTCACCGCCTTTGCGACCACCTATCTGGTTGCGGGCCTGTGCCGCCGACTGGCGCTGCGCTGCGGCGCCGTGGCCAAGGTGCGTGACCGCGATGTGCACGCTGTCCCGATCCCGTACTTCGGAGGGTTGGCCATGCTGGCGGGCTGCTCGGCAGCCCTGTTGTTGGCCACCCAGCTGCCCTTCCTGGGACGCCACGCGGTGGTGCGCCATGATGCCGGCGCGATCCTGGTGGCCGGGGCCGTGATCTGTCTGGTGGGCGTGCTCGACGACGTGCTGGACCTGCCCGCCATGGCCAAGGCGGCCGGCCAGGTGCTGGCCGCCGGGATCGTGGTGCTCAACGGGGTGCGCATGTTCTGGATCGCGCTGCCCAACCGGATCATCGTGCTGGACACGGCCAGCTCGATCCTGATCACCGTGATCTTCATCTTCCTGTGCGTCAATGCCATCAACTTCGTCGACGGGCTCGACGGCCTGGCCAGCGGGGTGGTGGCGATCGGCGGCCTGGCCTTCTTCAGCTACACCTACCTGCTGGCCCACGAGCAGGACCTCGTGCTGGCCACGACGGCCAGCCTCGTCACCATGGTGATCGGTGGGGTCTGCCTGGGCTTCCTTCCGCACAACTTCTTCCCGGCCCGCATGTTCATGGGCGACTCCGGGTCGATGCTGCTGGGGCTGCTGCTGGCAGCCTCCACCATCTCCCTCACCGGGCAGGTGGACCCGGCGGCGCTGAGCGCCCGCGGGGGAGGGCTGCTGCCGAGCTACCTGCCGATCGTGCTGCCCTTCGCGATCATGGCCCTGCCGTTGCTCGACCTGGTGCTGGCCTATGCCCGGCGCACCCGGGCCGGGACCTGGTGGTTCGTCGCGGACAAGCAGCACCTGCACCACCGCCTGCTCCAGCACGGCCACTCGCAGGTGCGAGCCTGCTTGCTGATGTATCTGTGGACGGCATTGATCAGCTTCGGCGTCGTGGGGGTGGGCACCTGGCCACGATGGTGGGTGGCCGCTGGGCTCGTGCTGCTCACGGCGGTGGCCACCTGGCTGACCGTGCGCCAGCCGCGACGTGCCGGGGTGCGATGAGATGCTTCGACATCAAGACATCGATTGTGTTAGCTTTCACAAGCGGCCCGAGGAGCTACTCGGGCGAACTTGCGGAAGACGGGAACCCACGACGGATGAGCGCTATGGCACTGCCTGAGCCGCGGATCCCCGCGTGGCGCATCCCGTACCTCGCCTTCTCCTTCAAGATCCTGGGGCGGGCGCTGCTGGCCTCGATGGCGACCGGTCTGGTCTGCTGCACCGTGGGCGCGCTGGTGGCCGGTTTGTCCGGTCTGTTCTCGGCCCTGCTGGGGACGGTCGCCGTGGTGGCCTTCCTCGGAGGGGGGAGCCCTGTCCAGCTCGCCGCGATGGGCCAGGGGAGCCAGCAGGCTGTCGGCCTGGTCATCATCTCCTACGGCTCGCGGGTGGCCATGCTGGGCCTGGTGCTGGTAGCCCTGGGGCCGGGACGCTCCCACTGGACACCGCATGTTCCCAGTGTCGTGGCCTCGGTCGTCGCGGTCACCCTTGCGTGGATCTGCGCCATGGTGGCCACCTCGCTCACCAGTCGTGTGCCGGTCTACGACACGCCTTATGAGGTGGGTGATCGCGGTGGTGACTGAGGTGTCAGCACAAGGCAGGACTGATATAGTTCACCACGACATGGACACGCAGTTCCGCCCTCCTTCCTCCCGGCAGCAGATCCCACTGGAGGGGTCGCAAGGCGATGGAATGATCCCACTCAGCTATGTCTTGTCCGGCATAATGCTCTATGGCGGACTGGGGTGGTTGGGGTCCCGATATCTTCACCAAGGGTGGATGCTGCCGACCGGCCTCATCGTCGGACTGGTCATGAGCATGTACCTCATCATCAAGCGCTATGGAAGGCCGGACGAGACAATGAACTCCAGGGGAGTTGACCAGTGATGCTGCATCTGATGAACGCATTCCCGCTGAAGCTGGTGCCCCTGGAGGGCGGCTACAAGGCTCCCGGGGTCGAGGACTTCCAGTTCCCCGGCCTGTACGGAACCGACTGGCTGACCAAACCGATGCTGCAGGCGATCCTCGCCGCCGTCGTGGTCATCGCCTTCTGGCTGTGGGCCTCCAGCGGACTGTCGGTTCGTCCCACCAAGAAGCAGGTGGTGATGGAGAAGATCTACGAATTCGTGCGCAATTCCATCGCCCGCGACACACTGGGCCGCGACTACCGCAAGTTCCTGCCCTACCTGCTGGCCCTGTTCTTCTTCATCCTGCTGAACAACTGGTTCGGCCAGATGTTCTTCTCGATGTTCCCGACCTTCTCCAACATCGGCTACGCCTACGGCCTGGCAATCGTGACCTGGTTCGTCTACGTCTTCGCCGGCTTCGGCAAGCACGGTGCGGGCTACCTCAAGAACACCCTCATCCCCCCGGGCGTCCCAGTGTGGATGTACCCGCTGGTGATCCCGCTTGAGTTCCTGTCGAACTTCATCACCCGTCCCCTGACGCTGGCCATGCGACTGTTTGCCAACATGTTCGCCGGCCACCTGGTGATCATGCTCTTCGTGGTGGGTGGCGCCTTCCTGCTCACCTACCCGAACAATCTCTTCTTCAACATTTCTGGCGGCCTGTCGCTCATCATGAGCTATGCCCTGTTCGCCCTCGAGCTCTTCGTCGGCGCCCTGCAGGCCTACGTGTTCACTGTGCTGACGGCACAGTACGTCTCGTCCTCGCTCGCGGACGAGCACTGACCCCTAGCTTTCTTCGACCGAAGAAAAACCCGAAAGGAACCACAATGCCCCTCATGGAAATCAGTGGCTCGATCAACGTCATCGGCTACGCCCTCGCCACCCTCGGCCCGGCCCTTGGCGTCGCCTGGATCTTCGCCTCCGTGATCAACGGCACCGCTCGTCAGCCCGAGGCCCGTAGCGCCATGTTCAGCACCGCCATGATCGGCTTCGCCGTGGTCGAGGCCCTGGCGCTGTTCGGCTTCGCCCTCGCCTTCGCCGTCAACTAATGAGCGATCCCATGGTGCCCAGCATGTGGGTGCCGCTGGAGATGAACCTGGGGCCGCTGGCGCCGCACCACCTGTCGGAGATCATCGCGGGCATCGTGCTGATCCTGATCGTGACATTCGTCTTCGCGAAGAAGGTCGTTCCCTCCTTCGAGACGATGTACGCGGAGCGCAGCGAGGCCATCCAAGGTGGCATGGAGCGTGCAGAGCGCGCCCAGGCCGAGGCGGAAGCTGCTCGTCAGCAGTACACCTCTCAGCTCTCGCAGGCACGTGACGAGGCGGCCCAGATCCGAGAAGAAGCCAAGTCGCAGGGTGCGCAGATCCTCGCGGAGATGCGTGACCAGGCCACGAAGGAGTCTGCCCGGATCCTGGAGACCGCCAGGACCCAGATCGCTGCCGAGCGCAGCCAGGCCATGCACCAGCTGACCAGTGAGGTCGGTGGCCTCGCCACCACCCTCGCCGGACGCATCGTCGGGGAGAGCCTCGAGGATGACCAGCGGGTGCGCGCCACGGTCGACCGTTTCCTGGCCGATCTCGAGTCCCAGCCGGCCCGCACCGGGGGGCAGCAGGCATGACCCTTGGTGCAACCGAAGAGGCCAGGCTCAGCGACCTGGACAGGGCCGTGGCGGATGAGGCCCTCGAGGCGGCCACGCCCGCGGAGCTCTTCTCCGTCGTGGACGCGCTCGACAAGCAGTCGGCGCTCAAGCGGGCGCTGACGGACCCGGCAACCGATGCCGCCGTCCGCCAGCAGCTGGCCGAGCGGTTGCTCGAGGGCAAGGTGGGCGGCCAGGCGATCCACATCGTCAAGCAGGCCGTCGCCCAGCGTTGGAACTCGGGACGTGGACTGGCCGACGCCCTCGAGCGCCAGGCAGTCCTCGGCCTGTTCCGGCAGGCACGCGACGGGGGACAACTCGACGAGGTCCAGGGGCAGCTGTTCGGCTTCCTGCGCACCGTCGAGGAGTCCGCCGAACTGCGCGAGGCCGTCAGTGACCGCAGCAAACCGCTCCAGGCCCGTCAGCAGCTGGTGCGCCAGCTCCTGCAGTTCAAGGCCAATGGCGTGGTCGAGGACCTGGCCATTCGGGCCGTGGGGGCGCGCAAGCGCACCTTCGCCCGCACGGTCGAGTCCTACCTGACCCTGGCGGCGCAGGTGCGTGGGCGCGACATCGCCCGTGTCACCGTCGCACGTCCCCTGGACGTCGACCAGGCCGAGCGGATGCGCGCAGCACTGAGCCGCATCCATGGTCGTGATGTCGAGCTGCAGGTCAGCGTGGACCCCCAGGTGATCGGTGGCGTCCGCGTGGAACTCGGCGACGAGGTCTTCGAGGGAACGATTTCCGAACGGCTCGACCAGGTCCACCGCGCGCTCGTCTGAGACAGCGGGGACCAACCCACAAACCAGCGCTCCCCGGCGGGTGCGCACATCGAAAGAGTAGGGACGCAATGGCGGAACTGACGATTCGTCCGGACGAGATCCGCGACGCCCTGGACACCTTCGTCCAGAACTACACCCCCGCGGCGGCCGAGCGCGAAGAGGTCGGCACCGTGGTCACCTCCGGTGACGGCATCGCCCGGGTCGAGGGCCTGCCCTCGGCGATGGCCAACGAGCTGCTGAAGTTCGACAACGGCACCACCGGCATCGCCCTGAACCTCGACACCCGTGAGATCGGCGTCGTCGTCCTGGGCAACTCCGAGGGCATCGAGGAGGGCTCGACGGTGCGCGGCACCGGGGAGGTCCTCTCGATCCCGGTCGGCGAGGGCTACCTGGGTCGCACCGTCGACGCGATGGGCAACCCGATCGACGGCCTCGGTGAGATCACCAACCTCGAGGGCCGTCGTGCCCTGGAGCTGCAGGCCGCCGGTGTCATGGACCGCCAGGAGGTGCGTGAGCCCCTCCAGACCGGTCTCAAGGCCATCGACGCGATGATCCCGATCGGCCGTGGCCAGCGCCAGCTGATCATCGGTGACCGCAAGACCGGCAAGACCGCCATTGCCATCGACGCGATCATCAACCAGAAGGCCAACTGGGAGTCGGGCGACCCCAAGAAGCAGGTCCGCTGCATCTATGTCGCCGTCGGCCAGAAGGGCTCGACGGTCGCCGAGGTGCGACGCAACCTGGAGGAGGCCGGTGCGCTGGAGTACACCACCATCGTCAACGCCCCCGCCTCTGATGCCGCCGGCTTCAAGTACATCGCCCCCTATGCCGGTTCGGCCATCGGCCAGCACTGGATGTACCAGGGCAAGCACGTCCTGATCGTCTTCGACGACCTGACCAAGCAGGCCGAGGCCTACCGCGCCATGTCGCTGCTGCTGCGTCGCCCGCCGGGTCGCGAGGCCTATCCCGGTGACGTCTTCTACCTGCACAGCCGCCTGCTGGAGCGTTGCGCCAAGCTCTCCGACGAGCTGGGCGGCGGCTCGATGACCGGCCTGCCGATCATCGAGACCAAGGCCAACGACGTCTCGGCCTACATCCCGACCAACGTGATCTCGATCACCGACGGCCAGATCTTCCTGCAGTCCGACCTGTTCAACGCCAACCAGCGTCCCGCCGTGGACGTCGGCATCTCGGTCTCCCGAGTCGGTGGCGCCGCCCAGATCAAGGCCATGAAGAAGGTCGCCGGTACCCTCAAGATCTCGCTGGCCCAGTTTCGCGACATGCAGGCCTTCGCCATGTTCGCCTCGGACCTGGACGAGACCTCGCGTCGCCAGCTGGACCGTGGTGCCCGCCTGACCGAGCTCCTGCGCCAGCGCAACAACCAGCCCTATGCCGTCGAGGACCAGGTCGTCAGCGTGTGGGCCGGCCTCAACGGACAGTTCGACGACGTGCCCGTCGAGGACGTGCTGGACTTCGAGCAGGGCCTGCTCGACCACCTGCGTCGCAACAGCTCGGTGCTGCAGAACATCGCCGAGACCAAGCAGTTCGACGACGACTCCGCCAAGGCACTGACCGACGAGATCGCCCGCTTCAAGCAGGACTTCCGTACCTCGAAGGGCCAGAGCCTCGCCGAGATCCACGCCCCGCTCGATGCGAAGGACGTCTCGAACGAGCAGATCGTCGTGAAGCGGAGCTGAGCCCATGCCAGCAAGCCTGAGGGAGCTGCGACAGCGCAAGAGCTCTGTCTCCTCCACACAGAAGATCACCAAGGCGATGGAGCTCATCGCGGCCTCGCGCATCGTGAAGGCAGACCGCGCCGCCCGCGCGGCCCTGCCCTACACGAGCGTGCTGAACCGCGCCGTGGCCACCGTCGCCCAGCACACCGACATCGAGCATCCGCTGACACAGGAGGCGAAGGAGCGTCGTCGGGCCGCCATCGTGCTGTTCACCTCGGACCGAGGGCTCGCTGGCGGCTACTCGACCAGTGCCATCAAGCAGGCACTGCAGCTCAAGGCACGCCTGGAGTCCGAAGGCCTCGAGGTGCTCATCTACACCAGCGGACGCAAGGCGGCGGACTTCCTGCGCTTCCGGGAGATCCCGGTCGAGCAGGAGTGGGAGGGCTACACCGACAGCCCCGCCTACGACGATGCCGTCACAATCAGCGACGAGCTCCTCCAGGGCTTCCTCAAGCCCTACGAGGAGGGCGGCGCCGATGAGATCTACGCCGTCTACACCCGCATGGTCTCCATGCTCGTGCAGGAGCCGCGCGTTCGTCGTGTGCTCCCGATCGAGGTCGTCGAGGAGGGCAAGGATGCAGACCACGAGATCGGTTCCGACCGGCAGTTGGACTACAGCTTCGAGCCCGACGCGGAGACGGTCCTCGACCAGCTCCTGGGTCTCTACGTGCGCAACCGCATCTGGTTCTACCTGCTGGAGTCGGCAGCATCCGAGCTGGCGAGCAGGCAGAAGGCGATGAAGTCGGCCAGTGACAATGCGCAGCAACTGATCAACAGCCTCACGACCGAGATCAACCAGGCGCGTCAGGCCCAGATCACCCAGGAAATCACCGAAATCGTGGGCGGCGCCTCGGCGCTGACCGAGGCCGACCAGGCCGAGTGAACAAGGAAGAGAATATGACTGACACCCTTGTCAATCCCCAGACCGAGCAGCGCGCCGGCGGCACCGGCCGCGTTGCGCGGGTCATCGGCCCGGTGGTGGACGTCGAGTTCCCCGTCGACGCGATGCCCGACATCATGAACGCCCTGACCGTCACCGTTGACGACATCGACGGTGAGGGCGATGCCAAGCGCACCTTCACCCTGGAGGTTGCCCTCCACATCGGTGACAACATCGTGCGTGCCATCTCGCTGAAGCCCACCGACGGCCTGCGCCGCGGTGACCTGGTCACTGACACCGGCGCCCCGATCAGCGTCCCCGTCGGCGACGTCACCAAGGGCCGCGTGTGGAACGTGACCGGTGACTGCCTCAACGAGGACCTCCAGGCCAACGGCGTGGAGATCACCGAGCGTTGGCCCATCCACCGCGATGCGCCCAAGTTCGACGAGCTCGAGAGCAAGACCGAGATGCTGCACACCGGCATCAAGGTGCTCGACCTGCTGACCCCCTACGTCCAGGGCGGCAAGATCGGCCTGTTCGGTGGCGCCGGCGTGGGCAAGACGGTGCTCATCCAGGAGATGATCTACCGCATCGCCCACAACTTCGGTGGCACCTCGGTCTTCGCCGGCGTCGGCGAGCGCACCCGTGAGGGCAATGACCTCATCATGGAGATGGACGAGGCCGGCGTCTTCAAGGACACCGCCCTGGTCTTCGGCCAGATGGACGAGCCCCCGGGCACCCGTCTGCGCGTCGCCCTGAGCGCCCTGACGATGGCCGAGTACTTCCGCGACGTCCAGAACCAGGACGTGCTGCTGTTCATCGACAACATCTTCCGCTTCACCCAGGCGGGCTCCGAGGTCTCGACCCTGCTGGGTCGCATGCCCTCCGCCGTGGGCTACCAGCCCAACCTGGCTGACGAGATGGGTCAGCTGCAGGAGCGCATCACCTCGGTTCGTGGCCACTCGATCACGTCAATGCAGGCCATCTACGTGCCCGCCGATGACTACACCGACCCGGCGCCGGCCACCACCTTCGCCCACCTCGACGCCACCACGGAGCTCTCGCGAGACATCGCCTCGCGTGGTCTGTACCCGGCCGTCGACCCGCTCACCTCGAGCTCGCGCATCCTCGACCCGCAGTACGTGGGCCAGGAGCACTACGACACCGCGGTGCGCGTCAAGCAGATCCTCCAGCGCAACAAGGAGCTGCAGGACATCATCGCCATCCTCGGTGTCGACGAGCTGAGCGAGGAGGACAAGATCACGGTGAACCGTGCTCGCCGCATCCAGCAGTTCCTCAGCCAGAACACCTACATGGCGGAGAAGTTCACCGGTATCGAGGGCTCCACGGTGGAGCTGAAGGACACCATCGAGTCCTTCCAGATGATCTGCAATGGCGACGTGGACCACATCCCCGAGCAGGCCTTCTTCAACGTCGGTGGCATGGCCGACGTCGAGGAGCAGTGGCACAAGCTCCAGAAGGGCAACTGATCCATGGCTGATCCGATGGTCGTCGAGGTCGTCGCGGCCGACAGGATGGTCTGGGAGGGTGAGGCCACCAATGTCATCGTGCGCACCACGGAGGGTGACATCGGCATTCTCCCCGGTCACGAGCCCATGCTGGCGGCACTGGTGCCCTGTGCTGCCGAGATCGTGACCGCCGAGGGTCATCGCGAGCTGGTGGCCGTCGACGGTGGTTTCCTCTCGGTGGCGCAGAACCAGGTCAGCCTGGTCTCGGCGAAGGCCTCGCTGTACGACGAGATCTCCCGCGAGGAAGCCCAGCGCCAGTATGACGAGCTCAGTGCCCGCCACGAGAAGGGCGAGCTGAACGACGACGAGGTGCACAGCCTGCACCTGGCCGAGGCGCAGCTCAAGACGGCGGAGAAGAGCACCAAGGTGGGTCACTGACCCATCCCGGGAACGGGGCCGGGGGACCGTCGTCCTCCGGCCCCGTTCGTCTGCCCCGACGAAGATGAAGATCTGGTCGCGGATGCGACGCACCCCCGGCTGATCAGGTACTTTGAGCCCATGGAGTGGTGGCAGGCCGGTGCGGGAGCAGTCTTCGCCGTGTTGCTCGCCCTGCTGCTGCCACTGGTGGCCCTCTATTTGCGGCGCCGGTGGCTGTCCAACCAGGGCGGGGTCTTCGACTGTGCCCTGCGTCGTGTCGAGGGTGCCTGGTCGACCGGCGTGGCCCGCTACCACGGCGACGAACTCGAGTGGTACCGGATCTTCTCCTTCAGCATGCGGCCCAAGGTGGTGCTGCGACGCGACCTGACCCGCACGATCGGCCGTCGACGGCCGACCAATGCCGAGGGAACCGTGCTCTTCAACGATGTCCAGATCCTGGGCGTGGCCAGCCGAACGAGGCCCGCCCACCGCTACGAGCTCGCGATGGGCTCCCAGTCGATCACTGGACTGATGAGCTGGCTGGAGGCCGCACCCCCGGGAGGGGACTCCTACAACGGTCTGGAATGATCCGGCGCTGACGGGTTGCGTTCGCCTCCGGGCACCCACAGCACCTCGTCGGAGCCATTGGCGGCGCGGCTCATGATGAACAGCAGGTCGGACAGTCGGTTGAGATAGGTGATCGCCAGCGGGTTCACGCCGCCCGGCTGCTTGTCCGGATCCACGCTCACCTCGGTGCCATAGGCCTCGGCGCACATCCAGGCGGTCCGTTCCGCCCGTCGCACGACGGTGCGCGCCACGTGCAGGTGCGCCGCTGCGGGGGTGCCGCCGGGCAGGATGAAGGAGCGAAGGTTGGGCAGGTCGGCCCCGAACTCGTCGCACCAGTGCTCCAGGCGGTCGATGCTCTCCTGGACGATGCGCAGCGGTTCCCACTGCGGTTCGGCGACCAGTGGGTTGGACAGGTCGGCACCCAGGTCGAAGAGCTCGTTCTGGACGATCCCCAGAGCCGCCACCAGGCGCTCGTCCAGACCGCCGGAGGCCAGGGCGACGCCGATGGTGGAGTTTGCCTCGTCGACCTCGCCGTAGGCCTGGACCCGCAGGTCGGTCTTGCGGGCCACCGAGTTGTCGCTCAGCCGGGTTTCGCCGGCATCGCCGGTGCGGGTGTAGATGCGCGTCAGGTTCACCATGGTCCCAGCCTAGTTCGTTAGGGTTTGGGCCATGTCGAAGCCTCTTGCCCTCCTCTCCTGCGCCGCCGTGCTGCTCGTCACCTCGGCTGGCTGCGGCCAGCAGTCCTCCTCAGACCAGAAGGCCGGGGGGCAGGTGGCCACCTGTTCCTATCCGTCGGCCGGGAGTCCGGTGAATCCTGTCGACCCGCCGTCGACCCACGATGTGCCCGGCACCGGCACCGCTGCGGTCACCCTGAAGCTGGACGGCAAGCCGGTCACCATCACGCTCGACCGGGCCGGGGCTCCGTGCGCCTCCCACTCGCTGGAATCGTTGGCCAAGCAGGGCTGGTTCACCGACACCACCTGCCACCGGCTCACCGACCAGGGCATCTTCGTCCTGCAGTGCGGAGACCCGAGCGGCACCGGCTCCGGCGGCCCCGGCTACACCTTCGCCGACGAGCTGGGCACCGCCAACGAGCTGCCGTCCGCAGGCACCGCCCCCGACGGGACCGCGCTGGTGAACTACACCAGGGGGACCGTTGCCATGGCCAATGCCGGCCCCGACACCAATGGTTCGCAGATCTTCCTGGTCTGGCAGGACAGCACCCTGCCCGCCGCCTACACGGTGCTGGGGCGGATGGACGACAAGTCGCTCCAGGCGGTGGGGGAGGTGGCGGCCCAGGGTGTCGCGGCCGACGGTCGCAGCCCCAATGCGCCGGCGAAGATCACCGACGTGACCCTGGGCTGAACCTCAGCCCTCCAGGGCCAGGAAGCTGCGCAGGGTGGAGGTGAAGGCGGCCGGCTGCTCGGAGTGGACCCAGTGGCCGGCATCCTTGATCGTCACCAGCACATAACGGGGGAAGAGTTCGCGCATGGTCTGGTAGGCGTCCTGGCGCACATAGGGCGACTTCTCGCCGGCCACCCACAGCACCCGGCCGTCGTAGTGGGCGTCGATGGCGGGCCAGTCGCTGATGGTGCCCTCCAGCTCCCGGGCCAGCAGGTCCAGGTTCATCTGCCAGTGCCAGCGGCGCGTTCCGGAACCGTCGACGTCCTCGTGTCGCAGGTTCTGCATCAGGAAGCCGCGCACGGTGTCGCTCGGGATGCCCTCGCGCAGCAGTTCGTCGGCCTGCTTGCGATTGGTCAGATCGGCCAGCGGCAGCGACTGCATCGCCTGGACCAGCGGGCCGAAATTGGTGCCCAGCCCGACACTGGGGGAGATGTCGACCACCATCAGTCGTTCGACGAGTTCCGGGTGCTCCAGTGCCGTGCGCATCGCCACCTTGCCGCCCATCGAGTGCCCCACCAGGCAGACCGGGGAGCCGATCGTCTCCAGCAGCTCGGCCACGCTGGCGGCCAGTGTCGGGTAGGAGAGCTCGGCGGTCCACGGCGAGCGACCGTGGTTGGGAAGGTCGACCAGGGTGCAGGTGGCCACGTCGGCGAGCTGCTTGGCGATCGAGGTGAAGTTCTTGCCCTGCCCGAAGATCCCGTGCAGGAAGACCAGCTGTGCGGGGCCGTCGCCGATGGTGGTGGTGTGCAGGCGCATCAGTGCTTCCTGTTCCAGCAGCCGCTGTGCCAGTGGCGCCGTTCGTCGATGGGAGAGGCCGCCTGGTTGAAGCCGGTCGGGCTGGCCGGCCAGGCCACCAGGTGGGGCATGCCCGGCGTGATGGTGCGCAGGCAGCCGGGGCAGGTGTAGGTCTTGGTGGCGCGGCTGCCCGGGATGCTGCGCACCAGCCAGCGGCCGTCGGCCTTCAGGGCGCTGCTGGCATGCCCGCCGCTCAGGGGGCGGGCCGGACGCAGGTGCTTGCTCGGTCGCTTTGCCACGATCCAAGCCTACCGGGGTAGGTTTGCCGGGTGCGTCTCGTGATTGCCCAGTGCCAGGTGGACTACGCCGGCCGACTGACCGCCCATCTGCCCATGGCCAAGCGCCTGATCATCGTCAAGGCGGACACCTCGGTGTCCATCCACGCCGATGACCGCGCCTACAAGCCGCTGAACTGGATGAGCCCGCCCTGCAAGCTCACCATCGAGCACGTGGAGCCCGGCAGTGACCAGGCTGCCACGACTGACGAGGTCGACGCCCAGCTGACCCAGGTGTGGGAGGTCAAGGGCAAGGACGGCGACACCCTGCAGATCTCCATCGGGGAGGTCTACCACGACTTCGAGACCGAGTTCGGTCCCGATCCGGGTCTGCAGAAGGACGGCGTCGAGGCCCACCTGCAGGCGCTGCTCGCCGAGAACCCCGACACCTTCGGGGAGGGCTATCGGCTGGTACGGCGCGAGTACTTCACCCCGATCGGCCCGGTCGACCTGCTGCTGCGCGACGACGAGGGCCGCTATGTGGCCGTCGAGGTGAAGCGCCGCGGCGAGATCGACGGCGTGGAACAACTGACCCGCTACCTGGAGCTGATGAACCGTGACCCACAGATGGCGCCGGTGAGCGGAGTCTTCGCGGCGCAGCAGATCAAGCCCCAGGCCCGCACTCTTGCCACCGACCGCGGCATCACCTGCGTCACCGTCGACTACGACGAGCTGCGCGGCATGGACCACGCGGAGGACCGTCTCTTCTGACGATCATGGCCCCGCCGCCAGAGGGCTGGGGGCACTCGGCCAGCCTCAGCCCTGATCGCCCCGGATCACCGTGGTCGGCTCGGCATCCGCGACGGTGACGGTCGCCTCCTGGTCGAAGACCTGGGTCTGTTCCTGCTCCGCCGGGGCGGGATGCTGCTGAGTGGGGGTCTCCTGAACCGGGGCCTGCTCCTGGCGCCAGGTGGCCTTGTCGTCCTCGCGCGGGTCGGAGGTGCCGAAGGGGTCCTCGTCGGGGAAGTCGAGTGGAGCGTCGCCAGCCAGCTGGCGCAGGTTGGACAGCTGGGCGACGATCGAGGCCTTGCGCGTGAGCAGGGCGGAGACCTCGCGGTCGAGCTGTTCCTTGCGCCACGCGTACTGCTCCTCGAGGCGGTCCTTCATCATGGCCGCCTGCCGGTGCGCGGCGGCCAGCGTCTGCTCGGCATCATTGGCCGCCTCAGTGCGGGATCGTTCCGCGTCGGCCAACGCCTCGGCGCGCAGCTGCTGGGCCTTCTCGTTCTCCTCGGTGAGCAGTTGGGTGCTCTGGGCGTGGTGGGCGGTGGCCTCCTCGAGCAGGCGCTGGGTCTGCGCCTGCACCTCGGTGAAGCGGTCCTTGGCCTCGGTGATGATCTGCTCGGCCTGGTCACGGGCCTCGCTGACGGTCTTCGCGGCGAGGCTGTTCGCTTCGGCAACCAGACGCTCGGACTCACCCTTGGCCGCGGTGAGCAGCTCCTCGGCCTGGGCGCGGGCCTCGGCCAGCGTGCTGGCGGCGGCCTTCTCGGCCTGGTGGGTGGTCTCGGCCGCGTCGACGTTCGCCTTCTGCTTGAGCGCCTCCGAACCCTTGGTGGACTCCACCACGATCGCCTCGGCCTCGCGGCGGGCCGCGGCGACGATGTTCTCGGCCTCGGTGGTGGCCTTGGCCAGTGTCTCCTTGGAGTCGCGGTCGAGGTCCTCGCGCAGCTGCCGCAGGTTGGCCAGCCCGGCGACGCGGATGTCGTCGGCTTCGGCCTGGGCATTGGCCCGCAGGTCGGCGGCGACCCGTCGGCCCTCCTCCTTGATGCGCTCGGCCTCAAGCTCGCCACGGTGCACGAGGTCCTTGCCCTGGGCCTCGGCGGCGCGCAGGATGCCCGTGGCGTGCGAGCCCAGGCGGGTGAAGTCGGTGGTGCCCGTGGCGCGGGCCGCGGTGGCGGCCTCGCGGCGCAGGTGACGGGTGAGCTGCTTGAGCGTCGAGAGCTGCATCTCGATCTCGCGCACGTAGTTGTCGACGGAGGCGCGGTCGTAGCCCATCATCGACTTGGGAAAGGAACCGGCCACCGAGGCGGAGTCGTCGAACAGGTTGAGCCCGGTCTCCTCGTTCAGGACCGCATCCTCCTCGTAGTACTCGCTGCTCACTGTCGTCCTCTCGGGGGCAAAGGGGGGGGATCTCGCGCCTGGGCACAGGCTACCAAGCACTACACGGCACGGACGGCGGCGCTCCGTGGCTGGAGCGCCGCCGTCCGGCGGATGGGTCTGGGTCAGTGCTGGGCGTCAGCCGGGGGCTGGGTCAGCTCGAGCAGCACGCCACCGGCATCCTTGGGGTGCACGAAGTTGATGCGTGCGCCGCCGGTGCCGGTCTTCGGCTCCGGGTAGAGCAGGCGCAGGCCGCGCTCGCGCAGGGTGGCGCAGACGGCGTCGATGTCGGCAACGCGGTAGCAGAGCTGCTGCATGCCGGGGCCGCCATTGCGGGTCAGCCACTTGGCGATGGTGGAGTTCTCGTTGAGCGGCGCCAGCAGCTGGATCTGGGCGCTCTCGGGCTCCTGGGTGCCGGTGCCGAGCATCGCCTCGGCGACACCCTGCTCCTCGTTGACCTCCTGGTGGAGGACGCGGAAGCCGAACTTCTCGGTGTGGAACTTGATGGCCTCGTCGAGGTCGGCGACGGCCAGACCGACGTGGTCAATGCAGATGAAGAGATCGCTGTTGTCCATGACCCAACTCTTTCACAGGCCCGTCCGGCGGACGGAGCTGGGGCACGCATTGTGGCCGTCGACCTGCCGCCCCTGCAGTCGTGGTGCAGACTTGGCCAGCGTCACCGTGCCAGAACCGGTGCTCGTGCGGCATAGTTGACCTGACCGCAGACTGCTCTCGCGCTTGCGGGCCGCGCCTTCCCCATGACCCCCGGGTCACGTTGAACGAGGAGAACACCATGCCCGAATGGGTCAAGAAGATCCTGTGGACGCTGCTGGTCGCCTTCATCATCTACTACATCGCCACCGAGCCCGAGGAATTCGCCAGCGGCGTTCGCTCCGTGGTGGCCGCCATCGGCCGTCTGTTCAGCGCCCTCGCCGGCAATTGATGCCCACCGCGCCCCACGACGGGTTGGTCCGATGAGCCTGCTCTCGCGCTTCCTGGCGCCCGAGGTTGACCGTCACCTGCTGGTCGACCAGGGGGAGTTCATCATCGACGAGGTCGCCAAGCACTGGGTGACCGTCGTGCCGCCCTCGCTGGGCATCCTGGCCTGCCTGCCGATCTTCTGGTTCATGGGGTCCCTGGGCACCTTCTGGTGGGTGGGCCTGCTGCTGGGCCTGGCCCTGTTCGGCTACTGCATGGTCCGCATCCACATGGAGTTCATGGACCGCTTCGTCATCACCAACATGCGCGTCTTTCGCGTCCACGGGGTGCTCGACCAGCACTTGGCAACGATGCCGATGACACGAATCCTCGACATCTCGGTCTTCCAGCCCTTCCTGGGCCGGATCCTGGGATACGGCCACTTCGTCTTCGAGTCCGCAGCCCAGGACCAGGGCCTGCGCGACATCCGCTTCGTGGGAAATCCCGAGAAGCGCGACCTCACGATCCAGCGGGTCATCCAGCGTGCCGGCCTGCGCGCCCAGTTGAAGGCGGCCGAGTTCGACGAGGACGAGTTCGACGACTGGGAATGACCGGTCCCGGACCCACGTCTGCCCTGAGGAGACTCCTTGCCCGACCCGACGATGATGCAAGCGGCGTGGTACGAGCGTCCCGGCCCGGCCGAGGAGGTCTTGCAGGTGGGCCAGCTGCCGCTCCCGGAACCCGCGCCAGGAGAAGTCCGGGTCCGCCTGCGCCTCTCGGGGATCAATCCGGGCGACATCAAGAAGCGCACCGCCTGGACGGGTGCGGCGCTCGCCCACCCGCTCATCATCCCGCACAGCGACGGCGCCGGGACCATCGACGCCGTCGGACCCGGCGTGGACACCGCGCGCTGTGGCGAGCGGGTCTGGGTCCACGGCGTTCAGTCCTACCGGGCCTTCGGGACCGCCGCCCAGTACACCTGCGTCCCCAGCGACCTTGCCGTCCCGCTGCCGCCCTCGGTCAGCGAGGAGACGGGGGCCTGTCTGGGTATTCCCGGCATCACGGCGCACCGGGCGGTCCATGCCGACGGACCGGTGCGCGGACAGACGGTGCTGGTCCACGGCGTGCTGGGGGCCGTCAGTTCGATGGCTGCCCAACTGGCGGTGCGTGCCGGGGCCCGGGTGGTCGGCACCGTGCGCCGGGGCTCCCAGCGTGAGCAGGTGACCCTGCCCGGGCTGGCCGGCGTTGTCGCGCTGGACGACCCGAGTGCGGCCCGCCAGGTGGTAGAGATCGCCGGCGGGAAGGTGCACCGCATCATCGAGGTGGACCTGGCCGGGAACCTGCCCCTCGACCAGCAGGTGATCGCCAACGGTGGCACCATCGCCGCCTATGGCAGCCACGAGACCCACCCCAGGCTGGACTTCTGGCCGCTGCTCTTCGACAACGTCGTGTTCCGTCTGCTGGGCAGCGACGACTTCCCGGCCCAGGCCAAGCAGAAGGCGGCCCGGGAGCTGACGGCCGCGGCCGCCGACGGCCAGCTCACCGTCGGGCACGTTGAAGTGTTGCCCCTGGAGGAGGTCGCCCGGGCCCATGACCTGGTGGACCGGGGCTCGGCCGGGCGCGTGCTGCTGCAGATCCCCTGACGTGCTCCGGCCTTGACCCGCAGCTGCTCCGGACGCGACGGTGCCCCGGACCGCGAGTGGTCCGGGGCACCGTCTTGGGGCGTCGATCAGCCGTTGAGGGCGGCGTTGACGACCTCCTTGGCCTCGGTCTGGATCTGGGCCAGGTGCTCGGCGCTCTTGAGTGACTCGGCGTAGATCTTGTACTTGTCCTCGGTGCCCGACGGGCGGGCGGCGAACCAGCCATTCTCGGTGGTCACCTTCACGCCGCCGATGGCAGCGCCGTTGCCGGGGGCCTCGGTGAGGATCGCGGTGATCTTCTCGCCGGCCAGCTCGGTGGCGGTGATGTCGGCGGGGGAGAGGGCCTTGAGGCGGGCCTTCTGCTCCCGGTTGGCGTCGGCGTCGATGCGGGCGTAGTAGCTCTTGCCGTACTTGGCCTCCAGCTCCGCGTAGTGCTGGCTGGGGGTCTTGCCGGTGACGGCGAGGATCTCGCTGGCCAGCAGGTCGAGGATCAGGCCGTCCTTGTCGGTGGTCCAGGTCCGGCCGTCGAGGGTGAGGAAGCTGGCACCGGCCGACTCCTCGCCGCCGAAGCCCATGTCGCCCGAGATCAGGCCGGGGACGAACCACTTGAAGCCGACCGGCACCTCGACCAGCTCACGGCCGATCTCGGCGGCGACCTTGTCGATCATGGAGCTGGAGACCAGCGTCTTGCCGACACGGGCACCCTCGCCCCATCCGGGACGGTGGGTGAACAGGTACTGGATCGCCACAGCGAGATAGTGGTTCGGGTTCATCAGGCCGGCATCGGGCGTGACGATGCCGTGACGGTCGGAGTCGGCGTCATTGCCGGTGGAGATGTCGAACTTCTCGCGCTGCTGGATGAGGCTGGCCATCGCGTCGGGGCTGGAGCAGTCCATGCGGATCTTGCCGTCGGTGTCCAGCGTCATGAAGCGCCAGGTGGGATCCACCTCGGGGTTGACGACGGTCAGGTCCAGGCCCGACTTCTCGGCGAGGTACTGCCAGTACTGCACCGCCGCGCCGCCCATCGGGTCGGCGCCGATCCGCACGCCTGCCTTCTTGATGGCCTCCAGGTCGATGACGTTGACCAGGTCCTCGCAGTAGGCGGTGCGGTAGTCGAAGCGGGTCACCTTGCCCTCGGCCTCGTCGTGGGCCACCTTCTTGATGCCCGACGGGTCACGCATCAGCTCATTGGCGCGGTCGGCGATCCAGCCGGTGGCGTCGGTGCCGGCGGGGCCGCCGTTCGGCGGGTTGTACTTGAAGCCGCCGTCGCGGGGCGGATTGTGGCTGGGGGTGACGACGATGCCGTCGGCCAGCGCGCCGTCGGTGTCGCGATTGTGGACGATGATGGCCCGGCTCACCGCGGGGGTGGGGGTGTACTCGTCCTCGTTCTCGGCGCGCACCTCGACGCCATTGGCCACGAGGACCTCGATGGCGGTCTTCCAGGCCGGGAGGCTCAGGGCGTGGGTGTCCTTGCCGATGAACAGCGGACCGCTGGTGCCCTGCTCGGCGCGGTACTCGACGATTGCCTGCGTGGTGGCGGCGATGTGCAGCTCGTTGAACTTGCCGTCCAGGCTGGAACCGCGGTGCCCGGAGGTGCCGAAGACGACCTGCTGGTCCACAGTGCTCGGGTCGGGGGTGATGTCGTAGTAGGCCTTGAGGACCTCGTCGACGTTGATCAGGTCTTGTTCCTGGGCCACCTGCCCAGCGCGTTCATGTGCCATGACCCCATCCTGCCGCGAACCCGGCGACGAAGACAGTCGAGCCGGGAATTGGTCGTGCGCCGGGCGTGGAAGAATTGGGGGCATGACTTCCGAGAGCTTCAACCGTCCCGGCGCCGTCGACCTGTCGAGCCTGGCCGCCCAGCAGCCGGTCGCCTCCCACGGCGGCCCCACCTCCACCGGAGCCGCCGGTGGCAGCTTCGTCCAGCAGGTGGGCGAGCAGGACTTCGACGCCGTGGTGCAGAAGTCGGCCACCCACCCGGTGATCATGGAGCTGTACTCGCCCCGCGCCAATGCCCAGGAGCTGTCCGACGTCCTGATCGAGGCCACCAACCAGGCCGGCGGCCGCTGGCTGCTCGCCCGGGTCAACATCGATGCCGAGAGCCGCATCGCGCAGGCACTCGGCGTGCAGTCGGTGCCCACCGTCGTGGCCGTCATCGGCGGACAACTGATGCCGCTCTTCCAGGGCACCAAGCCCGCCGACGAGGTGCGGGCCTACCTCGACCAGGTGGCCCAGGTGGCCGTCGCCAATGGCCTGACCGGGCGCGCCCAGCCCGTCGGGCCCGCCCAGCCCGCCGAGGGCGGGGACGAGCAGCCGAAGGCCGATCCCCGCTTCGCCGCCGCCGACGCCGCCCTCGAGAAGGGCGACTACCAGGCTGCCGTCGAGGAGCTCCAGAAGGTGCTCGACCAGAGTCCCGCCGATGCCGAGGCAACCCAGGGCCTGGCGCAGGCCAAGCTGCTGCTGCGCTCCACCAGCTTCGATCCGCAGAAGATCGTGGACACCGCGCTGGCGGAACCGACCAACTGGGCCGTGCAGATGGATGCGGCCGACCTCGAGCTCATCAACGGCGACCCGAAGGCCGCCTTCGACAGGCTGCTGCAGATCATCCGCGAGACCCGCGAGGACGAGCGCGAGGCCGCCCGGATGCGCCTGCTGGAACTCTTCGACGTCGTCGGCAAGACCGAGCCGACCGTGCTCAAGGCACGTCGTCAGCTGTCGACGGCGCTGTTCGCCTGATCGGGCGATGACGTGCGAGGGCGCCGGGGACTGGTCACCAGTCTTCTCGGCGCCCTCGTGCTGACAGCTTGCGGGCAGGTGCAGGAGCCGTTGGCGGCCGTCCCGAAGGATGACCGCCGGCCAAGCATGCCCGTGGTCTCGCCGACGCCCTCAGGCCGGCAAGGGGTCGACCAGCAGGTGGCAGGGGAGTGGCCCCCGCAGTGTGGGGCTGCCGACGGGGGCCTCGTGCTGGGATGGTCCGCCGTCGAGACCGGCCTCGGGCACCGATACCTGACCCTGGCGGTGCGCAACTGCGCGAACAGACCCGTGTCGGTGCCTGCCCGAGTGTCGCTGACAGCCCGGGATGCCGAGGGGGTGCAAATCCCGCTGGAACTCCTGTGGCAACCGTCCCGGATCGACACTGAGGTCATCCCCCGCGGCCTGGTCTTCCTGAGCCTCCACTGGATGAGCAATGGTCACTGCGAGCGGGGCGCGGCCTCCCTGACGGCCAGCCTTGCCGGAGTCGAACACACGGCGACAGGATGCCTCCAGCTGGGCAACTTCGAGACCGACGAGGCCTTCAGTGACAACTCCTCCGAGGTGCGGATCGGCTGGACCAGGAAACCTCAGGCTCAGTGACGCTCCCGCCAGGCCTCCTCCGGCCAGCTGGTCATGCCGCCCTGGCGCACCGACCGAACCCGGCCGTGGGCGTCACGGGTGAACAGGTAGTCCTCACCGGTGGCGCCGTAGGAGTCCTCGGGCTCTGCGCGCAGGGTGCAGTCGTCCACCACCTTGAGCACGGTGGCGTCCTCGTGAGGCGTGGTGCTGGAGGCGGGGATGACGTAGAGCCGGGTGCCGAGCAGGGCGATGTCCTCGATGCCCCACAGGCAGCAGTAGCGGCCGGTGAAGGATGTCGGGTCGATGCCCTCGGGAACCTCGGCGGGCCCGGGCCCCTCGGCCTCCACGATGCGGTCCAGCAGGCGCACGATCTGCGTCGCCCACTGGCTGGCCGGGCCGCCCAGGGTGTTGGTGAGCACGCTCACGCACAGGCCTGACTCCGCGTCGAGCCAGCTCTGCGTGATGTGCCCGGGCCAGCCGCCCGAGTGGCCGACGAGCATCCGGCCGTTGACCTCCACCATCTGGAAGCCGAGCCCGTAGAAGCGCTCCCCGCCGCGGGTGATGCGTGACTCGCGGCGCTGCATCAGCCGCTTCGACGCATCACTGAGCAGCTCGTCACGGCCGAAGGAATGGCAGACGAGGTAGCGGGTCACCTCCTCGGCGGTGGAGTAGAAGCCGGTGGCGGCCGCCTCGGCATTGCTGGGCACGTCGTCGATGACGGCCCGCTCGTCGGCTGCATCGAGGCGGATGCCGTGCGCACCCGCCAGCTCACTGCGTCGCTCTGCCGGAACCTCCGGCCCGGTGCTGACCAGCCCCAGCGGATCGACGATGTGCTCGATGACGTAGTCGAAGTAGGACTGGCCACTGGCGGCCTCAATCACCAGTCCCAGCAGGGAGTAGCCGATGTTGGAGTACTTGAAGTGCTGGTTGGGCTCGAAGACGGCCTGCTCGCGGGCGAAGGCGAGCACCCCGTCACGGTCGGGGAAGTCGCCGTCAAGCTGCCAGTAGTCGGAGTCGGAACCGTCACGGTTCACGCCGGACTGGTGTCCCAGTAGTTCGCGCACCGTGACGCGCGCCATCGGGCTGCCGGCCAGCTCCTCGATCCATTGCTCCACGGCATCGTCGAGCCGCAGCCGACCGGCCTCCACCAGCTGCAACACGGCAGTCGCGGTGAAGGTCTTGGAGTGCGAGGCGATGTGGAACAGGTGCGCAGTGGTCAGGCCCTCGCCGGTGCGCAGGTTCGAGCTGCCCAGGGCGAAGCTGGCGCCCAGCTCGTCGCCCACCCGGATGGCCACCTGGACCCCAGGCGTGTGCGAGAAGTCGCGCTGGCGCTCCAGCCAGCACTCACCAGCTAACCGCGCACAGGATCACGAACAGTTACACCACGTGCCGGGACTTGACCACCCCCCCGGGGCCCACGACGAAAGGTAGACCGATGACTGCCACCACCCGCCGTATCCCCACCCTCATCCTCGCCGGCACCATGGCTGCCGGCACCGGGCTCGCCGTGAGCGCCCCTTCCGCCGCGGCCGCGGACACGTACCCCACGGGGGTCGTCACTGCCAGCCGGCTGAGTGTTCGCGAGGTGCCTTCCACTGACTCCACCAGCTATGGCACCTTTGCCAAGGGCAAGAAGATCACCCTGCTGTGCAAGGTGACCGGTCAGTCCGTCGGCGGCAACTCCACCTGGTACCAGCTCCCCGGCGAAGGTGCGATCTACGTCTCGGGCCGCTACATCGCCACGAAGACATCGGTGCCCCAGTGCACCGGTACCGGCGTCGTGAAAGCGACGCTGACCGCCGACCAGTGGATGCGTCGAGCACCCAGCACGAGCGACGCGAAGGTGCGCGTCGCCAAGAAGGGCACTGTGCTCACGCTGCGGTGCGGCGTGTCCAAGGGCCTGACGGGCAAGTGGTTCTACACCAGCGATCGCATGTGGGTGTCCGGCGCCAACCTCAAGGGAGCCAGCCTGGTCACCAAGCCCGGTGAGTGTCTGCGGCCACTGAGCAGTGACGTCACGTGAGCGAGCACGTCAAGGCCCGGGATCTGCACCTGACCGTCGCCCGGCGGGGTGTGGATCCCGGGTCGCTCACCCGATCGCGACGCCGTCCTCGCTGAAGCCGGTGAAGCCGCCCAGCACCAGACTGAGCCGTCGGCCCGAGATCTCGGAGACGCGAGAGACGACCTCGGCGGGATCGACCCAGTGCAGCGCCTTGATCTCGCGCGCCTCGGGGACCAGCGAGGCCACCTGCTCGTCGGAGAGCACCCCGGCGTCGTAGATGAACTCCAGCGCGTCACTCCAGCCCAGGCTCGGGGGCATCCAGTCGACCAGGACAGGGGAGCCCAGCTGCACGTGCAGCCCCAGCTCCTCCAGCACCTCGCGCTCGGCCCCCACCCGCGGCGGCTCGCCCGGCTCCACGACACCACCGGGCAGCTCCCAGTCCTCCTTGTAGGTGGTCTCCTGCAGCAGCACCTGACCGAGCTGGTTGCGCAGCACGACGTGGCCGATCAGGCGCTTGGTGGGAAGCACCGTCTCCATCACCGAACTGAAGCCCATCGGGCCATAGACCACGTCACCGGCCAGACGGGCGTAGAGCAGCACGTCCACGAAGACGCCATCGGCAAGGCCCATGCCGTGGCGTCGCACGCCCTCGCGCCGGAAACCGGCGCGGTGCAGCGCAGTGCGGGCCATCACGTCGGTGGCCGGGATGGCGACCTCCACCCGGCGCACCTCATGGCCGAGCAGCACGTCGTCGGCGGCGAGGCTCACGGCCTTGGCCAAGGTCTCGGGATCGACGGCACCATTCCAGCCGATGACGCCGACCCCGTCGTTGACCTCGACCGTGACCGTGAACTCCTCGGCCATGGCTCAGGCGATCCCGGTGTCGCCGGGCAGCTGCGCGGTCGCCTCGGGGTCGTACTTGAGCCAGATGGCACCCAGCGGCGGGATGCAGACCGTCGCACCGGCGCCGTCACCCCACGGTGCGGCACCGCTGCGGGCGATGACCTGGCCGTAGTTGCCGTAGTTCCCGTCGCCGTCGTAGACGGGGGCATCGGTGTTCAGGATCTCGCGCCACACACCGGGCTTCGGCAGCGAGATGCCGTAGGTGGTGTGCGGGTTGGGCGAGAAGTTGAACAGGCAGGCCACCATCGAGCCCTTCGAGTCCTTGCGGACCCAGGCGAAGACATTTCCCTGGGCGTCGTCGGCCACCACCCAGTCGAAGCCTGCCGGATCATTGTCCAGCTCGTAGAAGGCCGGCTCGCAGCGGTAGATCTCGTTCATGTCCTTGAACATGCGCTTGAGACCGCCGTGGCCCCACATGTCGGCCGTCCACCAGTCCAGCCCGCGGGACTCGCTGAACTCGCTGCGCTGCGCGAACTCCTGGCCCATGAAGATGAGCTGCTTGCCCGGGAAGGACCACATGAAGGAGTAGAAGGTGCGCAGCGTCGCGAACTTGCGCCAGTCGTCCTGGGGCACCTTCTCCAGCATCGAGCCCTTGCCGTGCACGACCTCGTCGTGGCTGATCGGTAGCACGAAGTTCTCCGAGTAGGCGTAGACCATCGCGAAGGTCATCAGGTGGTGGTTGTACTGGCGGTTGAACGGGTCGGCCTCCACATAGCGCAGGGAGTCGTTCATCCAGCCCATGTTCCACTTGAAGCCGAAGCCCAGGCCGTCGTGGTGCACCGGACGGGTGACGCCGGGGAAGCTCGTGGACTCTTCGGCGATCATCAACACACCCGGGTGGCGCTCGTAGAGGTGCTTGTTGGTGTACTTCAGGAAGTCGATCGCCTCGAGGTTCTCACGGCCACCGTAGACATTGGGCACCCACTGGCCCTCTTCGCGGGAGTAGTCCAGGTAGAGCATCGAGGCGACGGCGTCGACGCGCAGGCCGTCGATGTGGAATTCGCTGATCCAGTACAGCGCATTGCTGACCAGGAAGCTCTTCACCTCGTTGCGGCCGTAGTTGAAGATGTAGGTGCCCCAATCCATGTGCTCGCCCTGGCGCGGGTCGGCGTGCTCGTACAGGGCGGTGCCGTCGAAGCGGCCCAGGGCCCACTCGTCCTTGGGGAAGTGGCCGGGAACCCAGTCGAGCAGCACGCCGATGCCGGCCTGGTGCAGCTTGTCGACCAGGTGACGGAAGTCGTCGGGACGGCCGAAGCGGCTCGTCGGCGCGAAGTAGCCGGTCACCTGGTAGCCCCAGGAGGGCTCGAAGGGGTGCTCGGCGACGGGCATGAACTCGACGTGGGTGTAGCCCTGCCACGTGACGTACTCGACCAGCTCGTCGGCCAGTTCGAGGTAGCTCAGCCCCTTGCGCCAGGAGCCCAGGTGCAGCTCGTAGACGCTCATCGGCTCCTTGTGGGCCTGGGTCCTCTCGCGCTGGGCGATCCACTCGTCGTCATTCCAGACGTACTGTGAGTCGTAGACGATCGAGGCGGTCGACGGCGCGGACTCGCAGAAGGAGGCCATCGGGTCGGCCTTCTCACGCCAGACGCCGTCGGCGCCCTTGATGCGGAACTTGTAGAGGGTGTCGGTGCCCCGCTGTTCGATGAAGCGGCTCCACACGCCGGTGCCGGGCAGCCGGTACATCTGGTCGCCGCTCCAGAAGTTGAAGTCGCCGATCAGCTGCACGTCCTGGGCATTCGGTGCCCAGACGGAGAAGCGGGTGCCCGTGACGGTGGCCCCGTCATCGGTCGGAATGGTGACGACCCTGGCACCCAGGCGCTTCCAGAGTTCGGTGTCACCACCGCTGTGGAAGCCCTCCATGTCCCAGCCGGTCAGTCCACCTGCGAGGTCGTATCCCATGGTCACTTCTCCTGCTCTGCAGCCGGTGCTGCGGTTTCGGTGCTGGGGGCAAGGGCCTCCAGCGCGGACAGCGGAATGGCGACCCAGTCGGGCCGGTTTCGCGTTTCGTAGACGACCTCGTAGACAGCCTTGTCGGCCTCGTAGGCCGACAGCAGCTGCTCGTCGACAGCCCCCGCCCGGCGCTGGTAGCCGTCGAGGAAGGCGGTGCGCACACCGTCCAGCCACTGCTGGGCGGCCTCGGCGCGGGGATCGGGGAAGGCGCTGGTGGCATAGCTGAAGCTGCGCAGCATGCCTGCGACGTCGCGCAGCGGGCTGTCGGGCAGCAGCCGCTCCGCGAAACTCTTCATCGGCTCGCCCTCGAAGTCGATGATCTTCCAGCCCTGCGGGGTGCGCAGGGTCTGGCCCAGGTGGAAGTCACCGTGCACGCGCTGTGCGCGCACCTGTCGGCCCCCGAGGCCGGCGAAGAGCGTCGAGAGCGCCGCGCGGTGGGCCTCCAGGCTGGGGGCCTGGGCGGCGGCCTCGTCCAGTCGGCGGTCCATGGTGGCGGCCACCTCGTCACCGGGCACTGTGCTGGGGCCGAAGGTGTCGGCCAGGGCGACGTGCACCTCGGCCAGCGCCTCACCCAGTGCGCGGGCGTCGCCGACGAAGTCGCGGCCGCCAGCCGCCTCGGCGGTGGCCCGCTCCCAGCCGTCCTCGGCATCGCGCAGCAGCTCGCTGACCATCATCAGGTCGACGCGCTGGGGCTCCGGCGGCTCGGCACCGTCCACCCAGCCCTCGTCGCTGAAGGGGGTCAGGAAACCCGAGACCCAGCCATACAAGCGCGCCGCAGAGCCGACGTGCGCACGGCCCAGGGCGTCGTGCATCTGGATGTCGAGGTTCGGACCCACCTCCAGCTTGCGGAAGATCTTGAGCAGCGCCACGTCGCCGAGCAACACATTGGTGTTGGACTGCTCGCCACCGAAGATGCGAGGCTCCAGGTCGCCGCGCAGACGCGCCCCGTCGACCAGGATTTCCTGCCAGGCCTGGGGCTCCTGCGAACCGGCGAGGATGGCGCGCAGCACGCCCCGCATCGCCTCCGGATCGCGCGGTGCGTCGTGCGCGTAGCCCAGGGCCGCGTCGACGGCCGGGCCGATGAGGCACTCGTCCAGTGCTTCGGGACGGTAACTGACCAGGAGCTGGTAGTACTCGACGCTGTCGTCGGGGTAGGCGATCGTGACGTACTCGGCCCGCACCGGCACCTCGTCGCCACCGGGGGCGACGAGCCACTCCGGCTGCTCCAGGCCAGCCAGCTGTCCGTCGCGCCCCTTGCCGCCGAACCAGCGGGCCCCGGTCACGAAGGCGCCCAGTGCCTCGATCGCGTCCTGCTGCACGGGCTCGTGGTTCTGCTCGCTCATCTGTTCCTGTTCACTCATGCGGCGCGGCTCACAGCTGCGTCACGCGGAAGACGTGGGCGGGGTTGCCGGGGTGCAGGGCGACGAAGCCGCGCGCACCCCAGGTCCAGGTGCCGCCGCCGAGCTCGTCGTGCACCTCGACCATGGCGTGCTGGTCCAGCCCCAGGGCGCTCATGTCGAGGTAGACCTCGCTCTCCTGCGCATTCCACGGGTCCAGCGAGCAGACGACCAGGATGCGGTCATTGCCCTCCGTCTTGGAGTAGACGATGACCTGCTCGTTGGTGGCGTGGTGGAAGTCGATCTTGCGCAGCTGCTGCAGGGCAGGGTGCTCGCGACGGATCTCGTTGAGCCGGCCGATCAGCACCGACAGGTTGGGCTGGCGGTCGAAGTCGCGCGGGCGGTACTCGTACTTCTCGCTGTTCAGGTACTCCTCGCCACCGGGCTTGAAGACCTCGTGCTCGCACAGCTCGAAGCCGGAGTAGACGCCCCAGCTGGGCGACATGGTGGCCGCCAGGATCGCGCGGATCGAGAAGGCCGTCGGATTGCCCGACTGCAGGAAGGCCGGGTTGATGTCGGGCGTGTTGACGAAGAAGTTGGGGCGGAAGACGTGCGCCGTCTCGCGGGAGAGCTCGGTGAGGTAGGCTTCCAGCTCCCACTTGGCATTGCGCCAGGTGAAGTAGCTGTAGCCCTGGTGGTAGCCCACCTTGCCCAGTGCTTGCATCATCTGCGGCCGGGTGAAGGCCTCGGCCAGGAAGATCACCTCGGGGTGGCTGCGGTGCACCTCGCTCATGATCCAGGCCCAGAAGTCCACCGGCTTGGTGTGCGGGTTGTCGACGCGGAAGACCGTCACGCCGCGGGCGATCCAGAACTCCAGCAGGCGTAGGCACTCCCGGTAGATGCCCTCGGGATCGTTGTCGAAGTTGATCGGGTAGATGTCCTGGTACTTCTTGGGCGGGTTCTCGGCATAGGCGATGGTGCCGTCCAGGCGCGTGGTGAACCACTCCGGGTGCTCGGTGACCCACGGGTGGTCAGGCGAGGCCTGCAGGGCGAAGTCCAGGGCGATCTCGAGCCCCAGCGACTTGGCCTTGGCGACGAAGCGGTCGAAGTCCTCCAGCGTGCCCAGGTCGGGGTGTACGGCGTCGTGCCCACCGTCGGGGCTGCCGATGGCCCAGGGCGAGCCCGGATCCTGCTCACTGGGAGTCAGCGAGTTGTTCTTGCCCTTGCGGAAGGTCTTGCCGATCGGATGGATCGGGGGCAGGTAGACGATGTCGAAGCCCATCTGCGCGGCGGCCTCGAGGCGCTCGTGGGAACTCTCGAAGGTGCCCGAGTGCCACCTCTGGCCCTGCTCGTCCCACCAGGCGCCCTGGCTGCGCGGGAAGAACTCGTACCAGCTCGAGAACAGGGCGCGGCGACGGTCCACCTGGAGCGGGTAGTCGGCGGTGGGGGAGACCAGCTCGCGGGGGCCGTGGGTGGCCATGGCGCGGTGCAGTGAGGGCTGCGCCAGCGACTCCAGCAGGTCGGCAGGCTCGCGCTGGGGGATCATCACGGCAGCGGAGGCGCGCAGCACACTGGCCTGCACCTCGTCGCCAGCCGCCGCGGCATTCTCGGCAGCACGGCCGATCACGTCGCGCAGCTCCAGGCACACCAGCTCGACATCCATTCCGGCCTGCAGCTTGGCTGAGGAGTTGTGCTCCACGGTGCCCCAGACGTCCGACCATCCCTCGACGCGCAGGGTCCAGTCGCCCTCGCTGTCGGCTTGCACCCAGCCCTGCCAGATGTCGAGGCCCTTCGGCTCCTGCTGGAACATCGGGAAGCTGCGCGTGCTGCCGTCCGGGGCGGTGAGCACGGCAGTGGCGTTGACGGCATCGTGGCCTTCGCGAAAGACATTCGCGCTCACGGGGAACCACTCGTCGACGACCGCCTTGGCAGGCAGGGCCCCGTGCTCGACCACCGGGCTGACATTGGCCACGGGGATGCGGCCGAAGCCGGGGACGGGCTCGATGGAGGGGGCGGCGGAAGGCGCCGACGTGGTGCTCTTGGCAGTCTGGGCAGCGGACAACTTCTCAGTCTTGGGAGTCACGCCGCTCAGCCTAGCGGCGCCCACCGGGGGTGGCGAGGGCGTCCGGACCCGTTTCGCAGTGCGCGGACTCCCTCGACCGGGCCGCTCGGTCCGTTAGGCTCGAGGCGTGTCCACAACTGATTTCCACTCCGCATCGCCCGTACATGACGACGAGTCGCCGCGCACCGGCCGCAACCGCGGTCCGCAGTTCGAACCGGCTCATCCGCTGGCCAAGGCGCCGGTGTCCACTCCGCCCCCTACTGTCGACGGTTTCGTCAAGGAATTCCTGCACGAGCTGAACTCCAACCAGGGCGTCTCCCTGGAGAACTCCTCTGTCAATGACCAGTACATGGCGCTGGCCCAGACCGTCCGCAACTACCTGATGGCCCGCTGGCTCGAGACCGAGCGCCTGCAGCGCCAGGAGCCGCACAAGAAGGTCGCCTACCTGTCGGCCGAGTACCTGCTGGGACGCCAGCTGGGCAACAACCTGCTGTCCAGCGGGCTGATCGACATCGCCGAGGAGGCCCTGCGCCAGTGCGGCATCGACTTCGCCGTGATGCGCGCGCAGGAGGTCGAGCCCGGCCTCGGCAACGGTGGCCTCGGCCGCCTGGCCGCCTGCTTCATCGACTCGCTGGCCACCATGAACGTCCCCTGCGTCGGCTACGGCATCCGTTACGAGTACGGCATCTTCCGCCAGACCTTCGTCGACGGCAAGCAGGTGGAGCAGCCCGACAACTGGCTGGCGCTGGGCTCCCCGTGGGAGTTCCCGCACCCCGAGCACGCCGTGCAGGTGAACTTCGGTGGCCGCACCGAGACCACCACCGATGCGGACGGCAGCGAGAAGACCGAGTGGATCCCGGACTGGAATGTCCTGGGAGTGCCCTACAACTACATGGTGCCGGGCTACCTCAACGGGCGCGTCAACACGCTACGCCTGTGGAGCGCCCAGGCCACCAAGGCCTTCGACCTGCAGATCTTCAATTCCGGTGACTACGCCGATGCCGTGCGCGCGCAGACCTTCGCGGAGAACATCTCCAAGGTGCTCTACCCCGAGGACTCGACGCCGCAGGGCAAGGAGTTGCGCCTGCAGCAGCAGTACTTCTTCGTCGCCGCCTCCCTGCACGACTACATCCACAACACCCTGGAGCCCGACTTCGACCTGCACAAGCTCGACGAGCGCATCATCTTCCAGCTCAACGACACCCACCCGGTGATCGCGGTGCCCGAGCTGATGCGCATCCTGATCGACGAGAAGGGCTTCGACTTCGACGAGGCCTGGGAGGTCACCCAGCGCTGCTTCGCCTACACCTGCCACACCCTGCTGCCCGAGGCGCTGGAGGTCTGGCCGGTGGAGCTGCTGGGACGCCTGCTGCCGCGCCACCTGGAGCTGATCTACCAGATCAACGACGCCTTCCTCGAGGCGGTGCGCGCCAAGTTCGGTAATGACGAGATGCGCGTTCGTCGCATGTCGATCATCGCCGAGCACCCCTCGCGCAGTGTCCGGATGGCCTACCTGGCCACCGTCGCCGGCTCGAAGGTGAACGGCGTGGCTGCCCTGCACAGCCAGCTGCTGCGCGACAAGGTACTGCCCGACTTCAACGAGTTCTGGCCCGAGAAGTTCACCAATGTGACCAATGGCGTGACGCCGCGCCGCTTCGTGCGCCTGGCCAACCGCTCGCTGTCCAGCCTGATCTCCGACTCGATCGGCTCCGGCTGGGTCACCGACCTGGAGCGCCTGCGCGAGCTGGAGCCCTATGCCGAGGATCCCGAGTTCCGTGCCGCCTTCCGCCAGGTCAAGCGCACCAACAAAGTGAAGCTGGCCCGCCTGTTGGAGCAGCGCGACGGCATCGTCATCGACGAGAACCACATGCTCGACGTGATGGTCAAGCGCCTGCACGAGTACAAGCGACAGTCGCTCAAGATGCTGCACGTGGTGACCCTCTACAACGAGATCATCAGCGGACGTCTCGACCCCGCCACGCTCCAGGGACGCACCGTCGTCTTCGGCGCCAAGGCGGCTCCCGGTTACAAGATGGCCAAGGACACCATCCACCTGATCAACAAGGTGGCCGAGGTGGTCAATGCCGACGAGCGCGTGCAGGGCAAGCTGAAGCTGGCCTTCCCGGCCAACTACAACGTCACCCTGGCTGAGAAGCTGATCCCGGCTGCCGAGCTCTCCGAGCAGATCTCGCAGGCCGGCATGGAGGCCTCGGGCACCGGCAACATGAAGTTCGCCCTCAACGGTGCGCTGACCATCGGCACCGATGACGGCGCGAACGTCGAGATCCGCGAGAAGGTCGGCGACGACAACTTCTTCCTCTTCGGCATGACCGAGCCGGAGGTCTCCGCACTGGGCGAGAAGGGCTACAACCCGGCCGAGTACTACGAGAAGGACGAGCGCCTCAAGGGTGCCCTCGACCTGATCGCCTCGGGTGCCTTCAGCGACGGCGACCGCCAGGTCTTCGAGCCGATCGTCTCCAACCTGCTCTACCAGGACCGCTTCATGGCCCTGGCCGACTACGCCTCCTACCTCGAGGCGCAGGAGCGCGTGGAGAAGTACTACGCCGACGAGGACGCCTGGACCCGTTCGGCCGTGCTGAACGTCGCCCGCTCGGGCTACTTCAGCTCCGACCGCTCGATGAAGGACTACATCCGCGAGATCTGGCACACCCAGCCCGTGATGTGATCCGCCCCGTGGGCCGCCTGGCGGCCCACGGGCCACGGCAGACGGCGCCTCCCCGATCCATCGGGGAGGCGCCGTCGTCGTGTGGGCGTGGGCTGCGTGCTCAGCCCTTCACGGGGCTCTGCTCGCCCGAGATCGCCTCGGGCGTGATGTTCTGCTCGGCGATCTCCTCGGCCTCGGTCGGCTCCAGCTGCGCCTGGTCGACCGGGAGGGCGTCGCCGTCCTCGGAGCGCGGGGCGACCGTCGACGGCAGGATGCAGCGCAACAGCGTGACGCTACGGCCGGGCAGGTCGAACTCCTGCATCGGCGCGATCGGGTCGCCGGGCAGCTCCTCGCGGTGGGCCGTGGTGGCCATCACCTCGTAGCCGTCGGCCCACGGAGCGCCGGGCAGGCGCACCAGGACGTCATTTGCGGCTCCGTTGATCATCACCAGGAAGGCGGAGTCGGCATCGCTGGTGTACATGCCCAGGTGGCGCCGGCCACCGTCATGCCACTGCTCCTCGCGCATCTCGCCGTCCCAGCAGTCCAGCCAGGCCAGGTCGAAGCGACCGGTGGGGTGCCCCTCGGCGTCCAGCACCGGCTCGTGGCGGCGGAAGTTCTGCGAGCGCAGCGGCGCGTGGTCGCGTCGGGCGCGCATCAGGGTGGCCGACAGCTCGTGGACGTCACCCCAGCCGTCCAGGGTGTCCCAGTGGACCCAGCTGATCGGGGAGTCCTGGCAGTAGGCGTTGTTGTTGCCACCCTGGGTGCGGCCGAGCTCGTCGCCGGCGGTGATCATCGGCACGCCGGAGGACAGGATGAGCGTGGCCATCATGTTCTTCACCTGGCGGTGGCGGAAGTCGTTGATCTCCTGGTCGGTGGTCTCACCCTCCCAGCCACAGTTCCAGGAACGGTTGTCGTCGGCACCGTCGCGGTTGCCCTCGCCATTGGCATCGTTGTGCTTGATGTCATAGGTGACAAGGTCACGCATGGTGAAGCCGTCGTGGGCGGTGATGAAGTTCACCGAGCTCGACAGCGGACGCCCGTCGTGGTCGAAGATGTCGGGCGAGCCGGACAGGCGGGTGGCCAGGGTCGAGACGCCCTGGGTGGCGCCGCGCCAGAAGTCGCGCATGAAGTTGCGGTACTGGTCATTCCACTCGCTCCAGCCGTGGCCCCAATTGCCCACCTGGTAGCCGTAGGGACCCATGTCCCAGGGCTCGGCGATCATCTTGATGCCCTCGAAGGCCGGGTCGGCGGCGATGCGCTTCTTGAACTCGTGCTCCTGGTCGACGTGGTGGTTCTCGTCGCGGATCAGGGTGGTGGCCAGGTCGAAACGGAAGCCGTCGACGCCCATCTCGGTCACCCAGTAGCGCATCGAGTCGATGATCATGTTGAGCACGCCCGGGTGCGAGGTGTCGACCGAGTTGCCGCAGCCGGTCACGTCGTAGTCATTGCGCAGGTCATTGGTCAGGCGGTAGTAGCCACGGTGGTCCAGGCCACGGAAGCTCAGGGTCGGGCCCTGGTGACCGCCCTCGGCGGTGTGGTTGTAGACCACGTCGAGCAGCACCTCGATGCCGTTCTCGTGGAACTTGCTGACCATCTGCTTGAACTCGTCCACCTGCTCGCCGAGGGTTCCCACGGAGGAGTAGGAGGCGTGCGGGGCGAAGAAGCCCAGCGTGTTGTAGCCCCAGTAGTTGCTCAGGCCCTTACCCACGACGAAGGGCTCGCTGACGAAGTGGTGCACCGGCAACAGCTGGACGGTGTTGATGCCGGTCTCGAGCAGGTAGTCGATGACGGCGTCATAGGCCAGGCCAGAGTAGGTGCCACGCAGGTGCTCCGGGACGGCCGGGTGGAGCGTGGTGAAGCCCTTGACGTGCGTCTCGTAGATGACGCACTCCTCCAGGGGACGGCGCTGATCGATGGGAGTGGGGGCCGCGGAGCCGGCGACCACGACCGACAGCGGGACGGACTCGAAGGAGTCGGTCTCGTCGATCTCGTAGTTGCTCTCGGCGGTGTGGTCCAGGATCGGGCCGGAGTAGTCGACACCCGCCGTGATGGCGCGGGCATAGGGGTCGAGCAGCAGCTTGGCCGGATTGGCGCGCACACCCTTGTCGGGATTCCACTCGCCGTGGACGCGGAAGCCATAGCGCTGACCGGCCTCGACCCCGGGGACGTGGACGATCCACACCCCGTCGGGATTTCCGGCCATGTCGACATTGCGCTGGCTGCGGTCGGCATCGACCAGTGCCAGCTCGACGCGGCTGGCGCGGGGGGCCCAGAGGGCAAAACGACAACCGTCATCCATGAGCTGCGCGCCCAGGATCGAGGAGTCGACGGGGGAAGGAGTCAAAGTCATCTGCAAGGGGTGCCTTCTAGGACGTGGACCGGACCGCCCGGCCGACAGGTGGCCCGTCCGCGACCCGGAAATGGGCCGGACGAATCGGGCACGAGGCCCCATCTTGCCATCATCTGGAAGGGTAGGGGCCCACGAAGGCCGATGCACCCCGTTCTCAGCTGCCTGCGGGCTGGCGCGAGGCCGGACCAGGGCATAGCCTCGCACGGGTCCAACCGTCACCAACGACAGGCAGACATGAGCAACCAGACGATGCCGGGGGCGCCGTCCGGGCCGCGCAGCTATCTCGACCACGCCGCCTCGAGCCCGATGCGCCCCAGTGCCACCGAAGCCCTGATGAGGGGCAGCCTCGCGGTGGGCAATCCCGCCGCACTGCACGGCAGTGGACGCGCAGCCCGCGCCCTGCTGGAGGATGCCCGCGAGCAGCTCGCCGAGGCCGTGGGTGCCCACCCCAGCGAGGTGCTCTTCACCAGCGGTGGCTCCGAGGCCGACTCCATCGCGCTGACCGCTGGCAGCCGACGCCCCGGTCGTCGCAGCCTGGTGGTGGGTGCCACCGAACACCCAGCCGTGGCGACCGCGCGGCTGCGCCTGCCCGGGGTGGACGTGCTGCCCTGTGACCGCGACGGCCACCCCGACCTGGAGGCCCTCGCCGGGCGGGTCGGCGCCAGCACGGCACTGGTCTCGGTGATGAGCGTCAACAACGAGACCGGCACCCACATCGACCTCGCCCCGGTGGTGGAGCAGGCCCATGCGGTGGGGGCCTGGGCCCACAGCGACGCGGTGCAGGCCCTCGGCCACGTCCCGGTCGACTTCGCCGACAGCGGCCTGGACCTGATGAGCCTGTCGGCCCACAAGGTCGGCGGGCCTGTCGGGATCGGGGCGCTGGTGGCCCGTCGCGAGGTGGAGCTCGGCGCCTACGGCCTGGGTGGCGGACAGGAACGTGACGTGCGCTCCGGCACCCAGCCGGTGGCCCTGGCCGCTGCCTTCGCCGCAGCCGCCAAGCAGGCCGCCGAGGAGCTGGAGGTTGAGTCCGCACGGCTGGCAGGCCTGCGCGATGGCCTCGTGGAGAGGGTGCGCGCCACCATCACCGGCGCCTGGGTGAACGGCGGCGAGCGCACCAGTCCCGCCATCGTGAACATCACCTTCGATGGCACCAGGGCTGATGACGTGCTGATGCTGCTCGACCAGGCCGGGGTGGACTGCTCCACCGGCGCAGCCTGCAGGGCCGGGGTCCACCAGCCCAGCGAGGTGCTGCTGGCGATGGGGCACAGCCTGGACACCGCCCTCGCCTCGGTGCGCTTCAGCTTCGGCCCGTCCACCACCGCAGAACAGGTGGGCTCCCTGGCCAGCCTGCTGCCCGATGTGGTCTCGCGCGCCCGGACCGCCTACATGGCTGGGGAGGGCGATCGATGAGGGTCCTGGTGGCGATGTCCGGCGGGGTCGACTCTGCCGTCGCCGCGGCGCGCATGGTGGCCGCGGGCCACGAGGTCACCGGCGTTCACCTGGCGCTGAGCCGCAATCCGCAGTCCTTCCGCACGGGTGCGCGCGGCTGCTGCTCGCTGGAGGATTCCCACGACGCCCGCCGCGTCGCCGACCGGCTCGGCATTCCCTTCTACGTCTGGGACCTGGCTGAGCAGTTCAAGACCGAGGTGGTCGACGACTTCGTGGCCGAGTACGCCGCCGGCCGCACGCCGAACCCGTGCCTGCGGTGCAATGAGAAGATCAAGTTCGCCGCCGTGCTGGAGCGGGGGATCGCCCTGGGCTTCGACAAGGTCGCCACCGGTCACTACGCCCGCCTGGAGGAGGTGGACGGCCACGTCGAGCTGCGCCGCGCAGCGGACATGGCCAAGGACCAGTCCTATGTGCTGGGCATGCTGGACCAGCGCCAGCTGCGCCGATGCCTCTTCCCGCTGTGCGACACCGAGAAGGCCCAGATCCGCGCCGAGGCGCGAGAGCTCGGGCTCGGCGTGGCCAAGAAGCCGGACAGCCACGACATCTGCTTCATCCCCGATGGCGACACCGCAGGCTACCTGGGCCGAGTCCTGGGCGAGCGGCCGGGCATGATCGTCGACGTCGAGGGCACCCCGGTGGGTGAGCACAGCGGGCACCACCAGTTCACCGTCGGACAGCGACGGGGACTGCGCCTGGGCGTCCCGGCCGTCGACGGCCGACCACGCTTCGTGCTCGAGGTGGAGCCGGTCAGCAACACCGTGACGGTGGGCCCCCGCGAGCTGCTGGCGGTGCGACGCATCGAGGCGATTCGCCCGACCTGGACCCAGGAACCCGTCCCGGGGCCCTGGCGTGGACAGGCGCAGGTACGCGCCCACGGCGAGCCGATGCCCGCCACCGTCACCGCCACCGACCGGGCCATGATCGTCAAGCTCGACGAGCCCGCCGACGGCATCGCGCCCGGCCAGGCCGTCGTGGTCTACGACGGCGACCGCGTGGTGGGCAGCGCCACCATCGACCGCACCCGCGTCACCACGGGGGAGGCAGCATGAGCAGCATCCAGGCCACCGGTGTGGGATCGCTGCCCGGCACCGACATGCCCGGGGCGCTGCGCCACGTGCTGGGCAGCATGGAACTCGCCTGGCTGCCCGAGCTGCCCGCGCGCGGAGTCGGGGCCGACATGGTGGGGCGTACCGCGGCCATGTTGGAGGGCCTGGCCGTCGACCTGCAGCCGCAGGGCTGGCGGCTGGGCGAGCGCAGCGGCATCGACCACCACCGCGCGAGGTCGCTGCTGCGCGCCGACCTCGACGAGCTGGAGGAGTACGCCCAGACACACCACGGACAGGTGACGATCACCGCCACCGGACCGCTGACGCTCGCGGCGCTGATGGAGCGTCCTCGTGGGGACAAGGTGCTCGCCGACCACGGGGCACGGCGGGAGCTGGCCTCATCCCTGGGACTGGGGCTCGCCTCACTGGTCGGCGAGATGCGACGCCGGCTACCGGAGGTCCCCTGGCGGGTCCAGCTCGACGAACCATCGATGCCCGCGGTGATGAGCGGCCAGGTGCCCACCGCGTCAGGCTTCTCGCGCCTGCGGCCGGTGGACCGTCCCCTCGCATCGGCCCTGCTGGAGAAGACCACCGCGCCGCTGGCCGGGATCGACTGCCCGGTGCGCCTGCACAGCTGTGCCGCCGGGCTGGACCTGGACCTGGTGCTGCGCCGCGTGGCCGGCATCGACCAGGTGGGCCTGGATGCGCGCTGGATCACCGGACAGGACTGGGACGTGCTCGGCCCCTGGCTCGAGGAGGGAGGCCAGCTGGTGCTGGGACTGGCCCGCACCGACCAGGCCGACCAGCTGCAGCGTCCCGACGAACTGGTGCGCCGCGGCCTGGAGCTGCTGCGTCCCCTGGGGCTCGACCCGACGGTCCTGCACGCAGGCCTGGTGCTGTCGACGGCCTGCGGTCTGGCGGGCTGGAGCACCCCGGCGGCCTCAGCCCAGCTGGACGCCCTGGTGGAGGCCGCGCCGCTGCTGGCCGAGCAGCTGGCGCGCTGACGGGTAGTCTCGCACCATGCGTGGCTTCTCCGACCTGAACCTCAACGGCACCAGCCCTGCCCGGGTGCAGCCCGCCGTGGGGGAGTGGGGCCCCGAGCGGATCCCCACCACCCAGGCCAAGAAGCGACTGCGGATCTGGGTCTGTCTGGGCTTCGTCGCCTCGGTCTGCGCCCTGTGCGGACTCGGCTGGTACTTCTACAAGGTGCTCAACGGCATGGCCTGAGCCCTCGGCGCCTCAGCGGCCGAAACGGTCCGCGGCCATTCGCGTCATGGTGCGCGAGAAACGGTGGCTGGGACGCTCCACCAGGCGGAAGAAGACCTCGGCCAGCAGCAGCGCCGCGGCGATGCCCAGCACGATCGACAGCTGGCGCTGGCCGGGCAGGAGGTAGTCCATCGAGACCAGCAGCGGTTCATGGGTGAGGTACAGGCTGAAGGAACGGCTGCCCAGCCACTCCACCGTCGGGCGGGTGCCCCAGGCCTCCAGCTTCCGGTTGCCGAGCAGGTAGAGCACGATACCGCTGGCGCCCAGCACCACCAGCACCTCGCTGGCCACCGTCCACCAGTCCGTGCCCAGCGCGCCGGAGCCCACCGGCCACCAGGCCGCCCCGGCCAGCCAGATGCTCACCAGCATCCACAGCACCCCCTGCGCGCGGCTCCACCGCGCGATGGTGGCGGTGATCGCCCCGGCGTGGTGCGCGATCACGACGCCCACCAGGAAGACCGGCAGGTAGTGCAGCGAGCCCCAGTGCAGGTACTGCCCGACGGCCACCGCCGCCAGGGCGGGCAGCAGCAGGAGCCAGGAGCGGCGGCCGCAGGCCACCACGATCCAGATGTAGAGCGGCAGCAGCAGCGAGAACCACATCTCCCACTGCAGGGACCACAGCGGAGTGTTCAGCGAGCTGACGCCGAAGAGCAGCACCAGGCTGTCCAGGGTGCCGCGCAGGCCCACCTGCCCGGCATGGATCTGGGCCCACCAGCTGTGGTCGCCTCCAATGGTCCGCGGCACGACGATGGCCCAGGCCAGGGCCAGCAGCACCGAGCCGACCACGGGAAGGTAGAGGCGCGGCAGCCGACCGGCGTAGTAGGTGAGCCAGCGGCGGCCGCCCTCGAAGCGGGCCGGCGCCAGGACCAGGCCGGACAGGACGAAGAAGGCGATGACCGCTGCGCGCCCGTCCCAGAAGAGGTGGACCGGGGCCAGCGTCAGCCAGGGGTGGGTGTGCATCGCGCTGGCTGGGTCGCGGTAGACATCGGCCAGTCCGGGGACCAGCAGCAGGGCGTGGTGCACGACGACGATGAAGGCGGCCACTCCGCGCAGGCCGTCCAGGGCATGGGATCGCGGCATCCGACTGCCGGTGGCCGGCCTTGCCCCCTGTGTGGCGGGCAGTGCCCGGCGTGGCTCGCTCACGTGTCTGGTTCCCCCCGAATGGACGATCCAAACCACCCTAGGCTCGAGGTGGTTCCCCGATCGTGGCCCGGGGGCACCTTCTCAGGGGGGGTATCAGCCCCGGGGATGTCGTGCGGGCAGGTAGGACAGGGCGGCCAGGTGCTCCAACCGGTGCCGTTCGGAGGCGAGGAAGACGGGGCCCCCGGCCCGTCCGAGCAGCAGGCTGCGGCGCTCGTCGATGGGGGCGACGGCCACCAGGGTCTCCGACCAGTGGGGCAGCCACTGCGCGGGCAGGGTGACGGCGTGCGGGCGGTCGAGGGGACCGAAGCTGGCCAGGGCCGCGGCGTCCAGCTCGGGTGCCTGCGCCCCGAGGGGGCCGAGCGTGCCCGACTGGTGGTCGACCACCGCGGCCCACTGGCAGTGGAAGACCTCGGGTGCCTCGGAGACGAGGATGTCGAGCGCGCGGCCGGGGTCGTCGAGCATCGCGTCGAGCAGTTCGATGTCGCCCTGGATCCCCCAGGACTCCGGATAGCGCGAGACCCACAGCACCTTGACGCCCTCCAGCTCGTCGCAGGCGCTGACCAGCGTGTCCATCATCATGCCGGGCGGCACCGAGACGATGAAGTCGTCGACGGCGCGCTCCCCGAGGGTCTCCAGCACCTCGACGGCGATGATGTCGACGTCGACGCGTCCCATGGCGCTGGCCACCACCCCGAGGGATCCGGGGCGTGAGGGCAGTTCGACGCGCAAGAGGTTCATTACTCCACTGTGCCAAATTTTCGCGGCTGGAGACGGTGCCGGAACTGTCGGTGCCCACCCCTAGGATGTGCAAGGACGAATCCAACGACCTTCCAGGAGATGCATCGTGGCGTTGACGCCGGATGATGTGGCCCGCCTCGCGGCGCTGGCCCGCATCGAGTTGACCGACCAGGAGCTGGGCACGCTCGCCGCCCAGCTCGACGGAATCCTCGAGTCGGTGGCGAGCGTCGCCCAGGTGGCCGGTGACGACATCCCGCCCACCACGCACGCCCTGCCGCTGCGCAATGTCTTCCGGGAGGACGAGGTGCGGCCGTCGCTGAGCCCCGAGCAGGTGCTCGCCGCCGCGCCCGACGCCGAGGACGGCCGCTTCCGCGTTCCCCGCATCCTCGACCAGGAGGCCTGATGAGCACCGAGATCCTCACCGCCACCGCCGCCCAGCTGGGCGAGTGGATCGCCGCGGGAAGCCCCACCTCGGTGGAGGTGACCCAGGCCTTCCTCGACCGCATCGAGCAGGTGGAGCCCACCGTCAACGCCTTCATCAGCGTCGACGCCGAGGGTGCCCTGGCCCAGGCTGCCCGCATCGACGAGCGGATTGCCGCCGGGGAGCAGCTCGGCCCGCTGGCCGGCGTCCCCATCGGTGTGAAGGACCTGCTGTGCTACCAGGCGCTTCCCACCACGGCCGCCTCCAGGATGCTGGAGAACTGGACGCCGCCCTATGACGCGACCATCATCGAGCGCCTGCTCGAGGCGGGCCTCGTGATCGTCGGCAAGACCAACCTGGACGAGTTCGCGATGGGCTCGACCACCGAGAACTCCGCCTTCGGCGTCACCCGCAACCCATGGGACGTCGAGCGCGTCCCGGGTGGCTCAGGTGGCGGCTCGGCGGCGGCGCTGGCAGCGCTCGAGGTGCCGCTGGCGATCGGTACCGACACCGGCGGCTCGATCCGCCAGCCCGCCAGCTTCACCGGCACCGTCGGCGTCAAGCCCACCTATGGCGGCACCTCTCGCTATGGCGTGGTCGCGATGGCCTCCAGCCTTGACCAGCCGGGCCCCTGCGCCCGCACCGTGGCCGACGCTGCCCTCCTGCACCAGGTGATCGCCGGGCACGACCCGCGCGACTCCACCTCGGTGGACCAGCCGGTGCCGCCGGTGGTCGAGGCGGCCACCAGTGGCGACGTCAAGGGACTTCGGGTCGGCATCGTGCGCGAGCTCGAGGGAGAGGGCTTCGCTCCCGAGGTGATGGAGCGTTTCGAGGCCGCCGTCGCCGCCCTGCGCGAGGCCGGCGCCGAGGTGGTCGAGGTCGAGTGCCCCAATTTCGCCCATGCCGTGAGCGCCTACTACCTGGTGATGCCCAGCGAGGTCTCCAGCAACCTGTCGCGTTATGACGCGATGCGCTACGGCCTGCGCGTGGGTGACGACGGCGAGAACTCCACCGAGCAGGTGATGCGGATGACCCGCGGCGCCGGTTTCGGCCCCGAGGTGAAGCGCCGCATCATCATCGGCACCTATGCCCTGTCCAGTGGCTACTACGACGCCTACTACGGCTCGGCCCAGAAGGTGCGCACGCTCATCCAGCGCGACTTCGAGGCCGCCTTCGCCGACTGCGACGTGCTGATCAGCCCCACCGTTCCGAGCACTGCCTGGAAGCTGGGGGAGCGCATTGACGACCCGCTGGCCCTGTACGCGTCCGACCTGTGCACCATCCCGTCGAACATGGCCGGCAATGCCTCGGCCTCCTTCCCCTTCGGCCAGGCCAGTGGCCTGCCGGTCGGGGTGCAGGTGATGGCGCCGCCGATGGCGGACGATCGGCTCTACCGCGTCGGTGCGGCCCTGGAGAGGGTCATGCCCGTGGCACTGGCCCCCTTCGCGAGCGACCCGACCCAGAGCACCCAGGAGGTGCAGGCATGAATGACGAACTGATGGACTACGACGAGGTCCTGGAGCGCTTCGACCCCGTGCTGGGCCTGGAGGTGCACGTCGAGCTGAGCACCGCCAGCAAGATGTGGTGCGGCTGCTCCGCCGCTCCCGGTGGCGAGCCGAACACGCGCGTCTGCCCGGTCTGTCTGGGACTTCCCGGCTCGCTGCCGGTGGTCAACCGCAAGGCGGTCGAGTCGGCCATCCGAATCGGGCTGAGCCTCAACTGCGAGGTGGCCGAGTGGTCGCGCTTCGCGCGCAAGAACTACTTCTACCCGGACATGACCAAGGACTACCAGATCAGCCAGTCCGACGAGCCGATCTGCCACGACGGCCACGTCGATGTCGAGGTGGACGGCAGGACCTTCCGCGTCGAGGTGGAGCGGGTCCACATGGAGGAGGACGCCGGCAAGTCGACCCACGTGGGCGGCATCGGACGTATCCAGGGCGCCAGCCACTCCCTGTTGGACTACAACCGCGCCGGCGTGCCGCTGATGGAGATCGTGACCCGGCCGATCACCGGCTGCGGCGAGTACGCGCCCCAGGTGGGTCGCGCCTACATGGCCTACCTGCGCGACATGATGAAGGCGCTGGGCGTCTCGGAGGCGCGCATGGAGCAGGGCAACATGCGTTGTGACGCCAACATCTCGTTGATGCCCAAGGGCAACGACGTCTTGGGCACCCGCACCGAGACCAAGAACGTCAACTCGCTGCGTTCGGTGGAGGAGACCCTGCGCTACGAGATGCGTCGCCAGGGTGCGATCCTGGCCGGCGGCGGCAAGGTCAAGCAGGAGACCCGGATGTGGCAGGAGGACGGTGGCTACACCACCCCCGGCCGCTCCAAGGAGCAGGCGGAGGACTACCGCTACTTCCCCGAGCCGGACCTGGTGCCGATCGCCCCGAGTCGTGAGTGGGTGGAGGAGTTGCGCGCCACCCTGCCCGAGCCGCCGGCCGAACGTCGCAAGCGGGTCGTGGCCGAGTGGAGCCTGTCGGAGCGCGAGATGGGCGACATCGAGGCGATCGGTGCGCTGGACCTGATCGAGGAGACGGTGAAGGCCGGGGCCTCCCCGCAGGCTGCCCGCAAGTGGTGGACCGGTGAGCTGGCCCGTCGCGCCAATGAGGCCGGCCTCGCGCTGGACGAGGTGGGCATGGCCCCCGCGCAGGTCGCCGCGCTGCAGCAGCTGGTGGACGACAAGGTCGTCAACGACAAGCTGGCCCGCCAGGTCATCGAGGGCGTCATCGCCGGCGAGGGTGAGCCGGCCGAGGTGGTCGAGAAGCGCGGCCTGGCCGTGGTCAGTGACGACGGCGCCCTGGGGGTGGCCGTTGACGAGGTGATCGCCGCCAACCCCGACGTGGCCGACAAGATCCGCGACGGCAAGGTGCAGGCCGCCGGCGCGCTGATCGGCCAGGTGATGAAGGCGATGAAGGGCCAGGCCGATGCCGGGCGCGTGCGCGAGCTGATCATGGAGAAGCTCGCCTGATCAGCACACCTGGTAGGTGACCCCCACGAACTGGCCCACCTGACGGCTCCCGACGAGTCGCAGGTGGGCCGGCTCGATGGTGCGGGGCAGCAGTGGCTTCCCGGCGGCGAGGAAGGCCGGGGCGGGGGTGAGCGTGATCCGGTCGAGCCGTCCCGCGTCGAGTCACGGGCCGGCCAGGTCACCCCCCCGCCCTGGACCCAGATGGTCTTCTTGCCCGCCGCCTGTTCGAGGGCGGACAGGTGGTCGGCGACCGAGCCGTTGCAGAAGCGGACATCAGCACAATGGGGAGCGGGCAGCTGGCGCGAGGTGAAGACGAAGACGGGTCGGGTGCCGAACCAGGCCTGCCAGAGCTCGGCGGAGTGCAACACGTCCTCTTGGCGGAGCAGCCACTCGTAGGTGTGGGAACCCATCACGAGCACGCCGGCCTCCCCGAGGAAGGGTGCCATGTCGGGGGGCTCACCCTCGACGGCGAAGGGCCAGGCGAGGCTGTCGTGCTCGTCGGCGAGGAAGCCGTTGGCGGTGGTGGCAGAGGACTAGACACTGCGGGCCATCAGCCCATTGTGCCGTACCGGTTCAGGGGTGGGCGCCGTGGACGGCGACGGTGATCATCTCGGTGAGGCCCTGCTCCAGCGCCTCCCGGCCGGCCTTCCCGGTGCGGGCCCGGTTGACCTCCATCAGGCCCCCGGCGACGACCAGGCGGGCTGCGGCGGACGCGTGACTGGTCGGCTGCGCCCGGGTGATGACTGCGGCGATGGCGGACTCCAGCTCCGCGACCAGCGCCACGACCGAGCGCTGGTGGGGACCGTCGGTGCCGAAGAGCAGTTCGCGCGCGATGGCGGCGCAGGTTTGCGGCTCCAGCGTGGAGGTGTCGACCAGCGGTTGCACCAGCTCCCGGATGGCCACCACCGGGTCCTCGTGGGTGGGGGCCGCCAGGACGAGGGGGACCTGGCCGGACCATCGTTCGGCGGTCACCATCATCAGCAGTTCGGCCTTGGTGGCGGCATAGGTGAAGACGGTGCCTATGGCGACGTCGGCGTCGCGAGCCACCTGGGCCATCGTCATGGACTCGTAGCCGACACTGCGCAGGTGGGCCTGTGCGGCGGCGAGGATGCGTGCCCGCTTGGCGGCCTTGGCTGCTTCTCGTCGCCCCGGGGTCTGGTTCTCGGCCATGGGTGGAACTATAGTGGATTCAAAATTGAGTGCGCTCAAAAATGAAGCCACCACCCGATCGTTGGAGGAGTCATGTACCACAGCAGCGGCAACTACGAGGCCTTCGCCCGTCCTCGCAAGCCGGAAGGCGTCGACGACAAGCACCTGTGGATCGTCGGGTCAGGGCTGGCGGGCCTGGCGGCGGCAGTCTTCGCGGTGCGTGATGCCCAGCTGCCCGGCCAGCAGGTCACCATCCTTGAGAAGGGACACCTGGCCGGCGGCGCCATGGACGGCATCGAGGAGCCGGAGCGCGGCTTCGTCATCCGCGGCGGACGCGAGATGGAGGACCACTTCGAATGCCTGTGGGACCTCTTCCGCTCGATCCCCTCGCTCGAGGTCGACGGCTCGGTGCTCGACGAGTTCTACTGGCTCAACAAGGACGACCCCAACTACTCCCTGCAGCGCGCCACCATCAAGCAGGGCCAGGATGCCGGGCTCGCCGGGAAGTTCGGGCTGTCCAGCAAGGCGCAGAAGGACCTGCTCAAGGTCTTCCTGGCCAGTCGCGAGTCATTGGAGGGCAAGCGGATCAACGAGGTGATGGGCCGCGACTTCCTGGATGCGCCCTTCTGGCTCTACTGGCGCACCATGTTCGCCTTCGAGGAGTGGCACAGCGCCCTGGAGTTCAAGCTCTACCTGCACCGTTTCGTCCACCACATCGGGGGCCTGCCCGACTTCAGCGCGCTGAAGTTCACCAAGTACAACCAGTACGAGTCGCTCGTGCTGCCGATGACCCAGTGGTTGCTCGACCAGGGGGTCACCTTCCAGTACGGCACCGAGGTCACCGACGTCGACTTCTCCTTCGCCGGGACGAGCAAGCAGGCCACCCGGATCGACTGGATCCGCGACGGCGCCGAGGGCGGAGTCGACCTCACTGCTGACGACGTGGTGCTGATGACCATCGGCTCGCTGGTGGACAACTCCGACAATGGCGACCAGCACAAGCCCGCCCGTCTCGTCGAGGGACCGGCACCCGCTTGGGAGCTGTGGAAGCGAATCGCCAGGAAGGATCCCTCCTTCGGTCACCCCGAGGTCTTCTGCAGCTCGATCCCCGAGACCAAGTGGGAGTCGGCCACCGTCACCACGGTCGACGAGCGCATTCCCGAGTACATCCGTCGCGTGGCCAAGCGTGATCCGCTGTCGGGTCGCGTGGTCACCGGCGGCGTTGTCACCGCCCAGGACTCGTCCTGGCTGCTGAGCTGGACGGTCAACCGCCAGCCGCACTTCAAGAAGCAGGCGCCCGGCCAGGTGGTGGTGTGGGTCTACTCGCTGTTCGTTGACCGCCCGGGCGACTACGTCACCAAGCCGATGCAGGAGTGCACTGGCGAGGAGATCACCAAGGAGTGGCTGTACCACCTCGGGGTCCCCGTGGACCAGATCGACGGGCTGGCGGCCACGGGCGCCAAGTGCGTGCCGGTGATGATGCCCTATGTGACCAGCTTCTTCATGCCGCGCCATGCCGGTGACCGGCCTGCCGTCGTGCCCGAGGGGGCCGTGAACTTCGGCTTCCTCGGGCAGTTCGCCGAAACGGGCCGCGACACCATCTTCACCACCGAGTACTCGGTGCGGACCGGCATGGAGAGCGTCTACGAGCTCTTCGGCGTGGAGCGCGGCGTCCCGGAGACCTTCAACTCCACCTATGACGTGCGCACCCTGCTCAGGGCCACTGCCGCCATGCGTGACGGCCGCAAGGTGCGCCTGCCACGACGGGTGTCTGCCCGGCTGGACCGTACCGCGCTGGGCCGGCTGGTCCGCGAGGCTGGCGTGATCTGACCTGGTGTGCGTGTCGCAGGCCGGGCAGTGGTAGAACAGACCGTCCGCCGCGAACCCGCGGGTGCGCGGCGGCCGAGTTCTCCCACACCTCGTCAAAAGGACACCACCCCGCCGTGAGCACCAGCGCCACCAGCACACCCACCATCCGCCCCGAGGATGAACGGATCCCGGTCTCCAAGGCCTTCCTCTACGGCCTCCAGCACATCCTGAGCATGTACGGCGGCGTGATCGCCGTCCCGCTGATCGTCGGCTCCGCGGCCGAGCTGCCGCCCGACCAGGTGGGCATGCTGGTGGCCTCCGCCCTGTTCGTCTCCGGCCTGGCCACCCTGGTGCAGTCGCTCGGACTGGCCGGCCTGGGTGCCAAGCTCCCTCTGGTCAACGGCACCACCTTCGGCGCCGTCTCCACCATGCTCGCCATCATCGCCAGTGGCGGTGGGCTGCCGGTGATCTACGGCTCGGTGATCGTGGCGGGCGTGGTCGGCTTCCTGCTCGCGCCCCTGTTCAGCCGGATCCAGCGCTACTTCCCACCGGTGGTGACCGGCACCATCATCGCCGCGATGGGTCTGAGCCTGCTGCCGGTGGCCGCGGGCTGGGTGGCCGGCAACCAACCCGGGGGAGCGAGCCTCACCAACCTGGCACTGGCCGCCTTCACCCTGGCGGTGGTGCTGGTGTGCACCCGCGTGCCGGCGCTGTCCCGCGTCGGCATCCTGGTGGGCATCGCCGCTGGAACCCTGCTGGCGGCAGTCCTTGGCCAGGTCGACTTCAGCGGAGTGGGCAAGGGGGCCGTCGTGGCCCTGCCGACGCCCTTCTTCTTCGGCGCACCCCAGTTCGAGATCGGCGCGATCATCTCGATGGTGGTGGTCATCATCGTGACGCTGATGGAGATCATGGCCGACCTGTTCGCGGTGGCCAAGGTGGTGGGCACCGACGTGGACCGACGACGCATCACCCGGGGCCTGCGCGCCGACATGGCCGCGACCATCATCGCGCCGGTCTTCAACTCCTTCCCGCCCACGGCCTTCGCGCAGAACGTCGGCCTGATCGCGGTGACCAAGGTGAAGTCGCGCTACACCGTGGCCGCAGGAGCCGTGCTGCTGATCCTGCTGGGCCTGTTCCCGCTGCTCGGCCGGGTGGTGGCCTGCGTGCCGTCGCCGGTGCTCGGCGGCGCCGGTGTCGTGCTCTTCGGCTCGGTGGCCGCGGCCGGCATCCAGACCTTGCAGCAGGCGGACTTCGAACGCGGCAACAACATCTTCGTGGTGGCGACCTCCCTGGCCCTGGTCGTCTTCCCGATGGCGGTGCCCGGCATCTACACAGCGCTGCCCACCTGGCTGGAGATGGTCCTGGGCTCGGGCATCTCGGCCGCTGCGATCAGTGCCGTCCTGCTCAACCTGCTGCTCAATGGACGTCACGCGAACCGCGGTGCCCTGGGTGACGAGATGGAGGCCGTGCCGGCTCCGGAGCCCTTCGAGGACTGAACCGTTTGACACAGCTTTCCCGGCCGGGTCGAGGCGCCAGTGCTGGAGCCCCGACGCGGCCTTCATTTACGTGTGAAAAATGTGCCGGAATGTTCGTGGGAAAAGAGGTGGCAGATGCTTGCCAGAGCTGTGGACTGACCATACGCTCGGTGGAGTAGGACCACCTCTGGGACAACGGAGTTTCCATGCACCTGCTTCAGACCTTCACGCCGACCAGTGACCCCTTGGGAGCCCAGTGGCTCTCGGCGCTGGTCGCCCTGCTGCCCATCCTCACCATGCTGGTGACCCTCGGCGCCCTGCGCTGGAAGGCCCACCATGCCGCCGGCATCAGCTGGCTGGTCGCCCTGCTGGTGGGTGTGCTTGCCTTCAAGATGCCGATCGCCATGGCCCTGGCGACCAGCGTCCAGGGCTTCGTCTATGGCCTCTTCCCGATCGTGTTCATCCTGCTCTCGGCCATCTGGATGTACCAGGTGACGGTGATCAGCGGCCGCTTCGACGACCTGCGCCGCACCTTCTTCCTGATCAGCGATGACCCCCGCATCCTGGGCATCCTGATCGCCTTCTGCTTCGGCGGCCTGCTCGAGGCCCTGGCCGGCTTCGGTGCCCCCGTCGCCATCGCCGCGGCCATGTTGATCGCGGTCGGCTTCGGCAAGCTGCGGGCCGCCCTCACCGCCCTGGTCGCCAACACCGTTCCGGTGGCCTTCGGCGCCGTCGGCCTGCCCGTGCTGATGGCCGCCAAGGCCGGTGAGGTGCCGGTGCAGATGGTTGCCGAGGTGACCGCCCGTGTCTGCGCGATGCTCTGCCTGGTGGTGCCCTTCCTGCTGCTGTGGATCATGGACGGCAAGAAGGGTGTCAAGGAGTGCTGGCCCTTCGGCCTGTTCGTCGGCATCGTCTTCGGCATCACCAAGGTGATCGTCGCCGCGACGCCCGTGTTCAACCTCACCGAGGTCTTCTGCGCCGTGATCAGCGTTGCGCTGGCGATGGTCTTCCTCAAGGTGTGGCAGCCCAAGGGTGGCCACGAGGCGGCCGGGCGGATCGGCATCCCGATGGACCCCAGCGTCGAGACCGAGCCCATCAAGGCCCAGGCCACCGGCGCCGAGGGCCTGACCGCCGCCCGCATCTGGATGTCGCTGGTGCCCTACATCCTGGTCATCGTGGTCTTCTCCATCGCCGCCCTGCCCGCCGTGAAGTCCCTGCTGGCCAGTGCCGACCAGAAGATCGCGTGGCCCCTGCTGGGCGGCCTCAACTCCGTGACCGGACAGCCCGCCGGGCACCGCTCCTACACCCTGCCCCTGCTGAGCCAGCCCGGCTTCCTGCTGGTCCTGGTGGCCCTGATGGTCGGGCTCGTCTACCGGGTGCCCATGAAGGAGGTCTTCGCCGAGCTCGGCCGAAATGCCGCCAAGATGAAGTTCAGCGCACTCACCATCGGACTGGTCGTCGCCCTGGCCTATGTGATGGGCGACTCCGGCCAGACGCTGGCCCTGGGCCTGTTCGTCGCCGGCGCCGGCGCCCTGTACCCCTTCCTGGCCCCGATCCTCGGCTGGATCGGCACCTACGTGACAGGTTCCGACACCTCGGCCAACCTGCTGTTCAGCAACCTGCAGTCCAGCGTCGGCACCCAGATCGGCACCGGCTCGCACCTGGGCACCGAGACGATGCGCGGCCTGCTGGTCGGCACCGGCGGTGCCGGTGGCGTGGTGGGCAAGATGATCTCGCCCCAGTCGCTCACCATCGCCGCCACCGCCATCGGACTGGCCGGTGGCGAGTCGGTGATCCTGCGCAACATTTTCAAGTACTCCATCGCCCTGCTGGTGATGATGTGCATCCTCGCCGGCCTCATGTCCACCCCCGTCCTGTCCTGGCTCGTCCCGTGAGCCAGGCCAGGACCCGTCACGACCGTCCCACCACCACTGGAGGCAAGCCCATGACCACCCCGATCGTCCCGGTAGAGGGACCGCTGCACACCGGCGAGCAGCCGGGCAAGGGCAAGAAGGTCGCCCTGTTCATCACCTGCATCAATGACGTGATGTTCCCCGGCACCGGCCAGGCCACCGTCAAGCTGCTGGAGCGCCTCGGCTGCACCGTCGAGTTCCCGCGCGAACAGACCTGCTGCGCCCAGATCACCACCAACACCGGTTACTTCGACGAATCGATCCCCCAGGTGCGCCAGTACGTCAAGGCCTTCGGTGACTACGACTACGTGGTCTCGCCGTCAGGCTCCTGCACCGCCGCGGTGCGGGAGCAGCACCCCATGCTGGCCAAGCACTCCAAGGACGCCGGCCTTCAGCGCGAGGTGGACCGCGTCAGCCAGCAGGTCTACGACATCACCGAGTTCCTGGTCGACGTGCTGGGCGTCACCGATGTCGGTGCCTACTTCCCGCACGCCGTCACCTACCACTCCTCCTGTCACGGCAACCGGCTGCTGCGCCTGGCCGACCGCCCGCTGGAGCTGCTGCGCAATGTGCGCGGGATGACCCTGCTGGAACTGCCCAATGCCGAGGAGTGCTGCGGCTTCGGCGGCACCTTCAGCATCAAGAATGCCGACGTCAGCGCCGCGATGGCCGCCGACAAGGCACGCCATGTGCGCGAGACCGGTGCGGAATTCGTCGTCGCCGGTGACAATTCGTGCCTGATGAACATCGGCGGTGTTCTCAGCCGCCAGAACTCGGGGGTCAAGCCCATCCACCTGGTGGAGATCCTCGCCAACACCGAGGAGGCCACGGCATGACCACCAACCAGCAGATGCAGAAGCCGGCCACGGGCCCGGTGCGCGTCGTCGACGGCAACCAGGGCGTGGCGCGCTTGACCCCCGCACCCACCCAGCCCGGCACCTACCTGGGGATGCCCAAGTTCCCCAAGGCTGCCAAGAAGGAACTGGAACTGGGCGTGCAGCGCAAGAACATGCGCAATGCCACCACCACCATCCGCAACAAGCGCGCCATGCGCGTGGAGGAGACCCCGGACTGGGAGGAGCTGCGCACCGCCGCCGCCGCCATCAAGGACCGGGTGGGCCGCCACCTCGACCACTACCTGGTCCAGGCCGAGGAGAACCTGACCCGCAACGGCGTCCACGTCCACTGGGCACGCGATGCCGAGGAGGCCAACCGCATCGTCGCTGAGATCGCGAAGGCCAAGCAGGTCGACGAGGTGGTCAAGATCAAGTCGATCACCACCCAGGAGACCGACCTCAACGAGTACCTCGAGGAACAGGGCATCGCGGCCTGGGAGACCGACCTGGCCGAGCTGATCGTGCAGCTGGGCCACGACCGTCCCAGCCACATCGTGGTGCCGGCGATCCACCGCAACCGGGCCGAGGTGCGCGAGATCTTCCTGCGCGAGATGGGCCGCTACGGCCGTCCCGCTCCCGAGCACATCACCTCCAACCCGCCCGAGCTGGCCGACGCCGCCCGCATCCACCTGCGCGAGAAGTTCCTGCGCGCAGAGATGGCGGTCAGCGGCGGCAACTTCATCATCGCCGAGACCGGCTCCATGGTGATCGTCGAGAGCGAGGGCAATGGCCGGATGTGCCTCACCCTGCCCAAGACCCTGGTCAGCATCGTCGGCATCGAGAAGGTGCTGCCCACCTTTGAGGACCTCGAGGTCTTCCTCAAGTTGCTGCCGCGCTCGGCCACCGGCGAGCGCATGAACCCCTACAACTCGATCTGGAGCGGCGTCCACGAGGGCGACGGACCCCAGGAGCAGCACATCATCCTGCTCGACAACGGACGCACCGACGTGCTTGCCGACGAGCTGGGCCGCGAGGTGCTGCGCTGCATCCGCTGCGCTTCCTGCCTGAACATCTGCCCCGTCTACGAGCGCACCGGCGGCCACGCCTATGGCTCGGTCTACCCCGGCCCCATCGGTGCGGCGCTCAACCCGCAGCTGCGCGGGGTGGAGCACGACGTCGACCGCGGACTTCCCTATGCCTGTTCGCTGTGCGGCGCCTGCAATGACGTGTGCCCGGTGAAGATCCCCTTCACCGACATCCTGGTGCACCTGCGCAACCGCGTGGTGCAGGCGGAGAAGGCCGACAAGGTGCCGCGCGACATCGAGGTGGGCACCGAGATGGCGCTGATGAAGACGGCGAAGTGGGTGATGGGCGATGCCAAGCACTTCGAGGCGGTCCAGATGGGTTCCTCGCTGGCCGGCAAGGTGCTGGGTGGCCGCACCCTCGGCCCGATCCCGGCCCCCGTCGCAGACCGGTGGCTGCGCTACCGCGATGTCGAGGACGTACCCAAGCAGAGCTTCCGCCAGTGGTGGAAGGCCAACCGACAGGAGGGCAAGTGATGACCACGCACAGCAGTGGCACCGCCACCATCAGCACCGACAAGGCCGCGCGTGAGGAGATCCTCGCCCGGATCCGTCGCGCCAGCACCGACGTCACCGAGAAGGACCCGGTGGCCGACGTGGCCGTCGACTGGACCTATGGCTCCGGGCTCCCGATCGAGGACGTGGTGGGGGAGTTCGTCGAGAAGGTGCTCGACTACGACGCGGCTGTGGTGCGGGTCTCCCGCGCCGACGTTCCCAAGGCCGTCGTCGACGGCCTGATGTCCACCGGCGCCACTTCCAGCGTCGTCGTCCCGGCGGGGCTCGACGAGTCGTGGACGGCGGCGATCCGCGAGCACGGCCTGGAGATCCGCACAGATTCGGCCGAGCTGTCCAATCAGGTGCTCAACGAGACCGACGCGGTGGTGACGGCGGCGGCCTCGGCGATCGCCGACACCGGCACGATCGTGCTGACCCACGGCCCCGACCAGGGGCGCCGCGCCATCAGCCTGGTCCCGGACCGGCACATCTGCGTCGTGCTGGCCAGCCAGGTGGTCTCCGACGTTCCCGAGTCGATCGCGGTGGTCAAGCCGGCGATCGTCGAGGGCCAGCCGATGACGATGATCTCGGGTGGCTCGGCCACCAGCGACATCGAGCTGAGCCGCGTCGACGGGGTGCACGGCCCGCGCCAGCTGCACGTGATCGTCGTCGACGACGCCTGAGCAACCGGCGCTGCGGCAGGTCAGAGCCCGATACTGGCCTGCTGCAGCGCCACCACGTCCTCGGGCGCGCCGCGCAGCTCGACCGCTGCTGCCTCGGTGCGGCCGAAGCAGAACAGCAGCAGCTCACTGGCAAGGCCGCGCAGCACCACCCCCTCGCCCTCACCGCCCAGCCGCACAGGATTGCCCACCGGGCCACCGTCGGCGGCATCCAGCCGCTGCATGCTGACGGCCACCGGGCTTCGGCGCACCATCAGCCGGCCCATGCTGGACACGCGCTTCCAGCAGACCTCCTGGGCGCTGTCGTCCAGTGCTCGCGGCTCGCGCATCCCGAGTTCCGGAGCCTGGGCGCGACGCACGTCCTCGTGGTGGACGAAGTACTCGGTGGCATTGCCGGCCTCATCCAGACCGGGCAGGGCGAAGAGGCTGAAACGGGGCGGGCCCTTGCGGATCCGGCCGATCAGTTCCTCGTAGCCGAGCTTGCGCTTGAGCGCGTCCATGCGTCGCTCGGTGAGCCCTTCCAGTGGGGCGGCGATCATGCCGGGCATGGCGAGCGGGTCGGTCTCGCGCAGCCACAGGTGGGCGGCCATGTCGTGGGTCTGCCATCCCTCGCACAGGGTGGGGGCATCGGGGCCGAGTTCCTCGAGCAGGTCGCACAGGGCCAGACGTTCGTCTTGTGAGAAGGACATGGCTCGATCCTAGTCGCGCATCGGGGACAATGGACGCATGCCTCTTGATCCCCGCCTCGCCCAGCGCCTGCGTCGCAATCCAGACGGGCTGGTGGCTGCCGTCGTCGTCGACGCCACCACCGGTGCCGTGCTGATGATGGCCTGGATGGACGACGAGGCCCTCGACCGCACCCTGACCACCCGCCGCGCCACCTACTGGTCGCGCAGCCGCCGGGAGTACTGGATCAAGGGCGAGACCAGCGGCAACACCCAGCACGTGCGCGAGGTGCGCCTCGACTGCGACGGCGACACCCTGCTGCTCCGGGTGGACCAGCGCGGCGGGGCCTGCCACACCGGCGATGACAGCTGCTTCGACGCAGACCTTCTGCTGGCCGACGACGCGGCCGGGCCTGTCCGATGAGTGCCCTCGACATCCAGATCAGCCCCGACCTGGACGGTTTTCGCGCCCAGGCCCGCACCCGTCGCGTGATCAGCGTCACTGCTCGTCTGGTGGCCGACGATCTCACCCCGGTGGCTGCCTACCACCAGCTGTGCGGCACCCGGGAGCTCACCTACCTGTTCGAGTCGGCCAATGCCGGCGTCTGGTCGCGGTGGAGCTTCGTCGGGGTCGATGCCGCCGCCACGCTCACCGAGCGCGAGGGCCGCGCCCAGTGGCTGGGGCGTCGGGTCGCGGGCCTGTCCACCGACTCCGACCCGTTGACCGCGCTGCGTGAGAGCCTGCGGGTGCTGCACACCGAGCGCGATCCCGAGCTGCCGCCCTTCACCTCGGGCATGGTCGGCTACCTGGGCTATGACGTGGTGCGCCGGCTGGAGCAGCTGCCCGACACCTGCGTCGACGACCTGCAGGTGCCCGAGCTGACGATGATGCTGGCCAGCGACCTGGTGGTCTTCGACCACAAGCTGGGCGAGGTCTGGCTGGTGGCCAATGCGGTGAACTTCGACGACTCGCCCGAGCGCCTGGAGCAGGCCCACGCCGATGCTGTCGGGCGTGTCAGGGCACTGGCCGAGCAGCTGAGCCAGCCCCGACCCTCCCTGCTGGCCCAGCGGGGACCGGCCCCGACGCAACCCGTCCAGCGCCAGCGCACCGACGCCGACTTCCTGGGCATGGTGGAGCAGGCCAAGGAGGAGATCCGCGCCGGCGAGATCTTCCAGGTGGTGCCCAGCCAGCGCTTCGACCTGCCCACCGAGGTCGACGCCCTGGACGTCTACCGGGAGCTGCGCGCCACCAATCCCAGCCCCTACCTGTACCTGATGCGCCTGCCCGGCTTCGCCATCGTCGGCTCCAGCCCCGAGGCGCTGGTGACGGTCACCGACGGCGTGGCGACGACTCACCCGATCGCCGGCACCCGGCCCCGCGGCGCCACGCCCGCCGAGGACCACCAGCTGGAACTGGACCTGCTGGCCGACGAGAAGGAGGCCAGCGAGCACCTGATGCTGGTCGACCTGGGGCGCAATGACCTGGGCCGGGTCTGCCGTCCCGGCACCATCGAGGTCACAGAGTTCATGCACGTGCGCCGCTACAGCCACGTGATGCACCTGGAGGCGGCCGTCACCGGTGAGGTGGCCGAGGGCACCACTGGGCTCGACGTCACCCTGGCCTGCTTCCCCGCCGGCACCCTGTCGGGCGCTCCCAAGGTGCGGGCGATGGAGATCATCGACCGTCTGGAGACCACCAGGCGTGGCATCTACGGGGGAGTGGTGGGCTACTTCGACTTCGCCGGCAATGCCGATGCCGCCATCGCCATCCGCACCGCCTTGTTGAAGGACGGCATCGCCCATGTCCAGGCCGGCGCTGGCGTGGTCGCCGACTCGGTTCCCGAGAAGGAGAACACCGAGACGCAGGACAAGGCAGCCGGGCCGCTGGACGCGGTGCGTCGCGCCGCCGGGTTGAGGAGCCTCGGCCGATGATCCCCCCAATGAAGAAGGCCAGCTCTGCGCAGAAGGCCGTCGCCTGGATCGCACCGGCCGTGGCCGCAATCCTCGCCCTGGCCCTCGCCTCGCGCTGCGGAGACCAGGCAGACCTGGTGCGGACCATTGCGTGGTCGTTGCTCGCGGCAGTCGGGCTCTCCCTGCTGGCACGACGGCTCGGCCGCCGCCTGGTCGCACTCGTCGTGCTGCTGCTGGGTGCCGGTCTGGCGATGGCCGTGGTGCGCGGCCAGGCCCACGCTGCCCTGCTGGGCGCGTCGGCCCTGGCCGCAATGGGCGGGCTCACCCAACTGGTCTTCGCGCCCCGCTGGGCCACCCGCGACGCCCGCTTCGACCGAACCACCGTGGGCGGACCGCCGCAGACGGATCTGGACGTGTGGAAGGCCTTCGACGCGGGCCTGGACCCCACCGCCGACCACGAGCAGCACACGAAGCCCATCCGGAGCGGAAATGACGGTAGTCTCGCTCCTCGAGAGCACTGACGACCAGGAGGACCGATGACCCACCTTCAGCACAACACGTCGCCCGAGACCCCCAAGCTGCGCGTCAAGCACGAGCGCCAGCTGCACTACCACGAGGGCAAGTCTCCCGCCGCCTGGGTTGGGACCTGGATCGCGCTGGCCGGCTTCCTGATCCTGACCTACACCGCGAGCTTCGGCTTCGAGCGCTTCGGCTGGGTCGGCGTCGCCGTCCCCACCGCAATGGTGCTCCTTGGCGGCATCGCCACCCTGGTGATGAAGTCCGCCGGCTACGGAACCCCGGCCCGCGACCTGTGAGCCCCACGGTCCTCGACCAGATCATCGTCGGTGTCCGAGCCGACATGGCCGAGCGGCAGGCCACGACCGGCCTCGCCGAGTTGCGCGAGGCCGCGCTCGCGCGTCCAGCGGCCCTCGACGTGCTCTCGCGCCTGCGCGCTCCCGGGCTGTCGGTGATCAGCGAGGTCAAGCGATCCAGCCCGTCCAAGGGGGCGCTGGCCACCATTGAGGACCCGGCTGCCCTGGCCGCCCGGTACGAGCAGGGCGGCGCCAGCGTCGTGAGCGTCCTCACCGAGCAGCGACGCTTCAACGGCAGCCTGGCCGACCTGGACGCCGTGCGCGAGCGCGTCGGGATCCCGGTGCTGCGCAAGGACTTCGTCGTCGACCCCTACCAGGTGTGGGAGGCCCGCGCCCACGGCGCCGATCTGGTCTTGCTGATCGTCGCCGCCCTCGACGACGAGTTGCTGCGCTCCCTGCACGACCTGGTCGTCGAACTCGGCATGGCGCCGCTGGTGGAGGTGCACACCCCCGAGGAGGCGCAGCGCGCCACCGCGCTCGGCGCCGAGCTGGTGGGGGTCAACAACCGCAACCTCAAGACCCTCGAGGTGGACCTGGCGCAGTTCGGCCGTCTCGTGGGACTGCTCGGCCAGGACACCGTCAAGGTGGCAGAGTCGGGTGTGCTCACCCCCGCAGACGCCGCCCTGGTGGCCTCGCAGGGGGCGGATGCCGTCCTGGTCGGCGAGGCGCTGGTGCGCCACGGCGATCCCACGGCGGCGATCCGCGCCATGGTCGCCGCGGCGGCCGCCACTTCCCAGGAGGACTGATGACCCTGCCCGATTCCCGTGGGCACTTCGACGACTTCGGGGGACGCTTCGTCCCCGAGGCCCTGCAGGCAGCCCTCGACGAGCTGCAGCAGGCCTTCACCGAGGCCGAGGCCGACCCCGACTTCCACGCCGAGCTGGCGCGCCTGCGACGCGACTACGCCGGCCGTCCCACTCCCATCTGGGAGGCGCGACGCTTCGCCGAGCACTGCGCCGCCGAGGGCTCCCAGGGCGCGACGATCGTGCTCAAGCGCGAGGACCTCAACCACACGGGCAGCCACAAGGTGAACAACGTGCTGGGTCAGGCACTGCTCACCAGGCGCATGGGCAAGAAGCGCGTCATCGCCGAGACCGGCGCCGGCCAGCACGGCGTGGCCACCGCCACTGCCGCCGCCCTGTTCGGGCTGGAGTGCCGCATCTACATGGGCAAGGTGGACACCGAGCGCCAGGCGCTGAACGTCGCCCGCATGCAGATGCTGGGCGCCGAGGTGGTGGCCGTCGAGGCCGGCTCCATGACGCTCAAGGACGCCATGAACGAGGCCATGCGCGACTGGGTGACCAATGTGGACACCACCCACTACCTGATCGGCACCGTCGCCGGCCCCGCACCCTTCCCGATGCTGGTGCGCGAGTACCAGCGCATCATCTCCACCGAGACGCGCGCCCAGGTGCTCGAGCGCTACGGTCGCCTGCCCGATGCCGTCGCAGCCTGCGTCGGTGGCGGCTCCAATGCCATGGGCATCTTCGCCGACTTCGTCCCCGATTCCGAGGTGGGCCTGTACGGCTTCGAGGCTGCCGGTGACGGGGTCGAGACGGGCCGACATGCCGCCACCATCACGGCCGGCCGCACGGGCGTGCTGCACGGCATGCGCACCTATGTCCTGATGGACGACGACGGCCAGACCATCGAGAGCCACTCCATCTCGGCGGGCCTCGACTACCCGGGCGTTGGCCCGGAGCACGCCTGGCTGGCCAAGACCGGGCGGGCGCAGTACCTGCCGGTCACCGACGCCGAGGCGATGAAGGCGCTGAAGCTGCTCACCGAGACCGAGGGCATCATGCCGGCCATCGAGTCGGCCCATGCCGTCGCCGGCGCGCAGAAGCTTGCGCTGGAGCTCACCGCGAAGGCACCCGACAGCAAGCCCCTGATCGTGGTCAACATCTCCGGCCGCGGTGACAAGGACGTCGACACCGCCATCAGCTACTTCGGCATCGACGGTTCGGTCGACGAGACCACCGGCCGCCTGGCCACCGACGAGTCGCGCAGCAAGCTCGCCGAGGACAAGGTCGAGGCCGCCGAGCACGACGTCGAGGGGGAACAGAAGTGAGCAGCTACCCCAACACCACGTTCACCGACGAGGCACGACTGGGAAAGTCCGGTCATGCCTATGCCGAGGCCCGCAACGAGGGGCGCGCCGCCCTGGTCGGCTACCTGCCGGTCGGCTTCCCGGACGTACCGGGCTCCCTCGACGCGATGAAGGCCCTGTGCGAGGGCACCGATGGCGTCGGTGTCGACGTGGTCGAGGTGGGCATGCCCTATTCAGACCCGGTGATGGACGGGCTGGCGATCCAGCACGCCACCACCCGCGCCCTGGAGCGAGGGGTGCGCACCCGTGACGTGCTGAAGGCGGTCGAGGCCGTCGCTGCCACCGGGACGCGCGCCACCGCGATGATCTACTGGAACCTGGTGGAGACCTACGGCGTCGATGCCTTCGCCCGCGACTTCGCCAATGCCGGCGGATGCGGCCTGATCACGCCCGACCTGATCCCCGACGAGGCGGACGCCTGGATGGCCGCCTCCGAGGAGCACGGCCTGGACCGGATCTTCCTGGTGGCCCCCTCGTCCACCGACGCCCGGATCGCCTCCACCCTGGATGCCTGCCGCGGCTGGGTCTATGCCACCAGCGTGATGGGCGTCACCGGGGCCCGCACCAGCACCTCCTCGGCCGCGCCGGCCCTGGTGGCGAGGGTCCGCGAGGCCCGTCCGGAGCTGCCGGTCGGCGTCGGACTGGGCGTCTCGAACGGTGCCCAGGCAGCGAAGCTGGCGCAGGTGGCCGATGGCGTCATCGTCGGCTCGGCACTGGTGCACTGCCTGCTGCGCAACGAGGAGTCGGGCAGCCGTGACCTGGCCGAGCTGCGGGCGCTGGTCGACGACCTGGCCCGCGGCGTGCGCGGCAAGGCCTGATCCAGTCGTGCTGCTGAGCATCCCCAGCCCCGGCTGGTCGACCTTCCACCTGGGCCCCGTGGCGATCCACGCCTATGCCCTGTGCATCCTGACCGGGATCGTCGCCGGCTCGGTGCTGGCCAGGCGCCGCTACCAGGCGCAGGGCGGCGATCCGCAGGTCTTCGAGGACGTTCTGGCCGTCGCCGTGGTCTCGGGCATCGTCGGGGCGCGGCTCTACCACGTCATCACCGACCACCAGCTCTACTTCGGCCCCGGCCGCAACCCGGTCGAGGCGCTCTACATCTGGAATGGCGGGCTGGGGATCTGGGGGGCGGTGGCCGCCGGTGCGCTGGCGGTGTGGGTGATGGCGCGGCGCAAGGGCTTCTCCTTCGCCGCCTTCGCCGATGCCGGTGCGCCCGGACTGCTGCTGGCCCAGGCCATCGGGCGGCTGGGCAACTGGTTCAACCAGGAGCTCTTCGGGCGCCCCACCACGCTGCCGTGGGGCCTGGAGATCGACCCTGCCCACCGGCCCGCGGGCTTCGAGCAGTTCGCCACCTTCCACCCCACGTTCGCCTACGAGATGGGGTGGAACCTGGCCGGCGTGCTCGTGCTGCTGTGGGCCGAGCGGCGCTTCCGGCTGGCCCGCGGGCGCGTCTTCGCGCTCTACGTCGTCGTCTACTGCCTTGGTCGGCAGTGGATCGAGCACCTTCGCATCGACAGCGTGAACCATGTGGGCGGATTCCGGCTCAACGAGTACACCTCGCTCGTCGTGCTCCTCTGCGGGCTGCTGGCCTTCGTGCTGCTGGGCCGGCGACACAGGGGCGACGTGTCCAGCATGTGACGCGTAACGTCCCAGAAACATTGCCTCTCTAGCCTCGTCCGGGTCGGGAGACCGACCCCGACGATCGGAGATGAGCATGACCGTCTTTCCCCAGCGCCCCGCCCAGGGGCTCTACCGCCCCGAGCAGGAGCACGACGCGTGCGGCGTGGCCTTCGTGGCACGCCTGACCGCGGAGCCCTCCCACGAGATCGTCGCCCAGGGCCTGGAGGCCCTGCGCAACCTCGACCATCGCGGCGCCACCGGCGCTGACGAGGCAGCCGGTGACGGCGCCGGGATCATGATCCAGGTGCCCGACGACTTCCTGCGCGAGGCCAGCGGCCTCGCCCTGCCCGAACCGGGCGCCTATGCGGTCGGGATGGCCTTCCTTCCCGTCGACGAGGCAGCCCGCGACCTGGCCCGGATCAGCATCGAGAAGATCGCCCTGGAGGAGGGACTGAAGGTCCTCGGCTGGCGCGACGTGCCCGTCGAGACCCAGGGCCTGAGCCCCATCTCGCTGGGCGCCATGCCACACATGGCACACCTGCTGGTCTCCAGCCGCAGTGGGGAGCAGGGCCTCGATCTCGACCGCCTGGTCTACGTGCTGCGTCGCCGCGCCCAGAACGAGGCCGGCGTCTACTTCGCCTCGCTGAGCTCGCGCACCCTGGTCTACAAGGGCATGCTGACCACCGGCCAGCTGGAGCAGGTCTACCCCGAGCTCCACGACGAGCGGGTCCGCTCGGCCCTGGCCCTGGTGCACTCGCGCTTCAGCACCAACACCTTCCCAGCCTGGGAGCTGAGCCATCCCTTCCGGATGATCGCCCACAACGGCGAGATCAACACGCTCAAGGGCAACCGCAACTGGATGCGGGCTCGCGAGGCACTGCTGTCCAGCGACCTCATCCCCGGCGACCTCGAGCGCCTCTACCCGATCTGCACCCCCGGCGGGTCCGACTCGGCCAGCTTCGACGAGGTGCTGGAGCTGCTGCACCTGGCCGGGCGCAAGCTGCCCCACGCGGTGCTGATGATGGTTCCCGAGGCGTGGCAGAAGGACACGGAGATGAGCCGCGCCCACCGCGACTTCTACGAGTTCCACGCCCACGTGATGGAACCGTGGGACGGCCCGGCCTGTGTCACCTTCACCGACGGCACCCAGATCGGCGGCGTGCTCGACCGCAACGGCCTGCGCCCCGCCCGCTACTGGGTGACCACCGACGACCGCGTCATCTTCGCCTCGGAGGCGGGCGTGCTGCCCGTCGACCCCGCCGAGGTGGTGCAGAAGGGCCGCCTGCAGCCCGGCCGGATGTTCCTGGTGGACCTCGACGAGCACCGCATCGTCACCGACGAGGAGGTCAAGGACTCCCTGGCCGCCGAGCACCCCTACGGCCAGTGGCTGGCCGAGGGCCGGCTGAACCTCGACGAACTGCCCGAGCGCACCCACATCGTGCACTCGCACGCCTCGGTGACCCGTCGCCAGCAGCTGTTCGGCTACACCCACGAGGAGCTGCGCCTGGTGGTGGCCCCGATGGCCAACACGGGCGCCGAGACGATCGGGTCGATGGGCAGCGACACCCCGCTCGCGGCGCTCAGCGACCGGCCGAAGACGCTCTTCGACTACTTCACCCAGCTCTTCGCCCAGGTGACCAATCCGCCGCTGGACGCCATCCGCGAGGAGATGGTCACCAGCCTGGCCGGCACCATCGGTCCCGAGGCCAACCTGTTGAGCCCCGGGCCGGAGTCCTGCCGCCAGATGGTGATCCCGTACCCGATCATCGACTCCGACCAGCTGGCCAAGATCATCCGCATCAATGCCGACGGCGAGCACCCCGACTACCAGGCGCACGTGGTGCGCGGGCTCTACCCGGTCGACGGCGGCGGCGAGGCGCTGCGTCGCCGGCTGGACGAGATCCGCGCCGAGGTGAGCCAGGCGATCGCCGACGGCGCGCGAACCATCGTGCTCTCCGACCGGCACGCCGACCGCGAGCTGGCACCGATCCCGTCACTGCTGCTCACCAGCACCATCCACCACCACCTGGTGCGGGAGAAGACCCGTACCATGGCCGGCCTGGTCGTCGAGGCCGGCGACGTCCGCGAGGTGCACCACGTCGCGCTGCTGGTCGGCTACGGCGCGGCCGCGGTCAACCCCTACCTGGTCTTCGAGTCCGCCGAGGACATGGCCCGCCATGAGCTCTACGTGCAGACCGAGCCGGAGCAGGCCATCGGCAATGTCTACAGGGCACTGGGCAAGGGCGTGCTCAAGGTGATGAGCAAGATGGGCATCAGCACCATCCAGAGCTACACCGGCGCCCAGGTCTTCGAGGCAATCGGGCTTCGCAGCGACTTCGTCGAGGAGTACTTCACCGGAACCCCCACCCGGATCGAGGGCATCGGACTCGACGAGGTGGCCCGTGAGGTGCAGCTGCGCCACGAGCGCGCCTACCCGATCACGTCCAAGACGCCGCACCGCACCCTCGACGTCGGCGGCGAGTACCAGTGGCGTCGCGAGGGCGAGGAGCACCTGTTCACGCCCGAGACCGTCTTCCGGCTGCAGCACGCCACCCGCACCGGACGCTACGAGGTCTTCAAGCGCTACACCGACCTGGTCAACGACAACTCCCGACGCCTGATGACGCTGCGCTCGCTGCTGGACTTCAGCTCCGAGAGGCCCAGCATCAGCATCGACGAGGTGGAGCCGGTCAGCGAGATCGTCAAGCGCTTCTCCACCGGCGCGATGAGCTACGGCTCGATCAGCCAGGAGGCCCACGAGACGCTGGCGATCGCGATGAACCGCATCGGCGGCAAGTCGAACACCGGCGAGGGTGGCGAGAACGCCGAGCGCCTGCACGACCCACAGCGCCGCAGCGCCATCAAGCAGGTGGCCAGCGGCCGCTTCGGCGTCACCAGCGAGTACCTCAGCCATGCCACCGACATCCAGATCAAGATGGCCCAGGGCGCCAAGCCCGGCGAGGGCGGCCAACTGCCCGGCCCGAAGGTCTACCCGTGGGTGGCGAAGACCCGCCACTCGACACCCGGCGTCGGCCTGATCTCCCCGCCGCCGCACCACGACATCTACTCCATCGAGGACCTCAAGCAGCTGATCCACGACCTCAAGTGCGCCAACCCGTCAGCCCGGGTGCACGTCAAGCTTGTCTCCGAGGTGGGCGTGGGCACCGTCGCGGCCGGCGTCGCCAAGGCCAAGGCCGACGTGGTGCTGATCAGCGGCCACGACGGCGGCACCGGCGCGGCGCCGCTGACCTCGCTGAAGCACGCCGGCGGGCCGTGGGAGCTCGGCCTGGCCGAGGCGCAGCAGACCCTGCTGCTCAACGGCCTGCGCGACCGGGTCGTCGTCCAGTGCGACGGCCAGCTCAAGACCGGCCGCGACGTGGTCATCGCCGCCCTGCTGGGCGCCGAGGAGTTCGGCTTCGCCACCACCGCCCTGGTGGTCAGCGGCTGCATCATGATGCGCGTCTGCCACAAGGACACCTGCCCGGTGGGCATCGCCACCCAGAACCCGGCGCTGCGCGAGCACTTCCACGGGCAGGCCGACCACGTCGTGAACTTCATGGAGTTCATCGCCCAGGAGGTGCGCGAGATCCTCGCCGAGCTCGGCTTCCGCAGCATCCAGGAAGCCGTCGGCCACGTCGAGGCGCTGGACGTCCGGCAGGCCGTCGGCCACTGGAAGGCACAGGGCCTCGACCTCTCGCCGGTGCTGGAGCGCATCGAGGTGCCCGAGGGCACCGCGCTGCACGCCACCACCGTGCAGGACCATGGCCTGGAGGCGAAGCTGGACCAGCAGCTGGTCGAGCTCGCGCGTCCCGCCCTCGAACAGGGGCAGCAGGTGGCGCACACGCTGCCGATCCGCAACGTGGACCGCACCGTCGGCACCATCCTCGGCCACGAGGTGACCATGGCCAGCGGTGGCAAGGGCCTGGAGGACGACACCATCGTGTTCACCCTCACCGGCACCGCCGGGCAGTCCTTCGGGGCCTTCGTGCCCCGCGGCATCACGCTGCGCCTGGTGGGCGACTCGAATGACTACGTCGGCAAGGGCCTGTGCGGCGGTCGGCTGGTCGTCGCCCCCGGGCCGGAGGCCAGCTTCGACCCCGCCACCCAGATCGTCGCCGGCAATGTCATCGGCTACGGCGCAACCAGCGGCCAGATCCTGCTGCGCGGCCTGGTGGGGGAGCGCTTCATGGTGCGCAACTCCGGTGCCACCGCCGTCGTCGAGGGCGTGGGCGACCACGCACTGGAGTACATGACCGGCGGCGAGGCGCTGATCCTGGGCCCGACCGGCCGCAACCTCGCGGCCGGCATGAGCGGCGGCACCGCCTGGGTGCTCGACCTGCAGCCGGCCAGGCTCAACACCGAACTGGTCGACGCCCACCCCGCCACCGGCGCGGACATCGCCAGGATCAGGGAACTGCTCACCCTGCACCGCGACGAGACGGGCTCCACCGTCGCAGCCGGCCTGCTGGAGCACGACGACGGCTGGCTCTCGAACCACTTCACCACCGTCCTCCCGCGCGACTATGCCCGGGTCATCAAGGCCCGCGAGGACGCCCTCCTCGCCGGCATCAAGGAAGACGAAATGACCGATCTCATGATGGAGGCAGCTCATGGCTGATCCGCGCGGATTCATCACCAGGCAACGCCAGCTGGCTGAACGTCGCCCCGTCGAGGAGCGGCTGGCCGACTGGCAGGAGGTCTACCCGGGCACGCCCGGCCGGGCCCTGCTGCCGATCATCAGCGACCAGGCGAGCCGCTGCATGGACTGCGGCATCCCCTTCTGCCACACGGGATGCCCGCTGGGCAACCTGATCCCCGAGTGGAATGACCTGGTCTGGCGCGACGAGTGGACCAATGCCCTGGAACGCCTGCACGCCACCAACAACTTCCCGGAGTTCACCGGGCGGCTGTGCCCGGCACCGTGCGAGACGGCCTGCGTGGTGGGCATCAGCCGCGAGCCGGTGACCATCAAGAACATCGAGGTCTCCATCATCGACAAGGCCTGGGACGACCTGCGCGTGGTGCCCCAGCAGCCGCAGTGGCACTCGCTCAAGACCGTCGCGGTCGTCGGATCGGGGCCGGCGGGCCTGGCCACCGCCCAGCAGCTCACCCGGGCCGGGCACACCGTGGTGGTCTACGAGCGGGCCGACGCCATCGGCGGCCTGCTGCGCTACGGCATCCCCGAGTTCAAGATGGAGAAGGCGGTCCTCGACCGTCGGCTCAAGCAGATGCGCCTGGAGGGGACGGTCTTCAAGGCCAACACCCCGATCGGGCCCGGTGCCGACGCCGTCGGTGGCATCACCGGGGAGCAGCTGCTGGAACGCTTCGACGCGGTGGTGCTCGCCATCGGCTCCACCGTGCCGCGTGAACTGCCCCTTCCGGGCCGTGAGCTGGCCGGCATCCACCAGGCGATGGACTACCTGACCCAGGCCACCCAGGCCCTGTCGGCCCCCGAGCCGCCGGCCGACCAGATCGATGCCCGCGGCAAGCACGTCGTGGTGATCGGCGGCGGCGACACGTCCAATGACTGCCTCGGCACCGCCCTGCGCCAGGGTGCGGCCTCGGTGACCCAGCTGGAGATCATGCCGCAGCCGCCCGAGACCCGTCCCGAGCACCAGCCCTGGCCCACCTACCCGATGATCTACCGGATCGCCTCGGCCAATGAGGAGGGCGGTGAGCGGATGTATGCCGTCAACACCTCCGAGTTCCTCGGCGAGGACGGCCAGGTCACCGGGCTGCGCCTGTCGGAGGTGCGTTTCGAGGAGGGCCGGCTGGTCACGGTCGAGGGCACCGAGCGGGAGCTGCAGGCAGACCTCGTGCTGCTGGCGATGGGCTTCGTGCACCCCGAGCCCGACGGGATCGTCGCCGAGCTCGGCCTGGAGCTCGACGAGCGCGGCAACGTGCAGCGCGGCGACGACTACCAGACCAGCGTGCCCGGGGTCTTCGCCGCGGGTGACTGCGGCCGGGGCCAGTCGCTGATCGTGTGGGCGATCGCCGAGGGACGTGCCGCCGCCCACGGCGTGGACAACCTGCTCACCGAGGGCCACAGCCGCCTGCTCCGGCCGATCGGGCCGGAGGTTCGCCAGCTGATGGCCTGATCGCGACGCCGTGCATGACGGTGCCCGCCTCCTTCCTGGGGGCGGGCACCGTCACGTCCTGGGTGGGCTCAGGTCCAGTGCTCGGGATGGCGCAGGCCAACCGGCAGCAGGGTGCGCGACGACCCGACGGCGCCGTCTAGCTGCTGCTGGGTCAGGAAGATCGCGGCGCGCAGGTCTGCGTCATCGAGCCGGGCATCGCGCAGGTCTGCACCCAGCAGGTCGGTGCGCTCCATCCGTGCGCGGCGCAGGTCGGCGGCGATCAGCAGCGCGCCGCGCAGGCTGAACCGCGACAGGTCCTTGCCGCGTAGGTCGGCGCCCAGCAGGTGCGCTCCCGGGCGCAGTCGTCGCGATGAGCGGCCGGGGGAGCGGTGGGCCTCGCTCACGCTGGACAGCAGCGCTCCGACGCGGGCCCGCAGCGCGGGGATGTCGGAGCCGGTGACCTGGGCAGCGGGGGAGTCGACGAGGACGGTGAGCTCGTCGACCAGCCCGGTCACCTGGTGCAGAGTGCCCCCGGAGGCGAGGCCGCGGGCCTCGGTGAGCAGGCGCAGCATCTCCATCAGGTGCCGCATCGTGGCGAAGGCCGCGAACATGTTGCGGGCCACGTCGGGGTCCTCTCGCCAGCCGCCCCCGGCGAAGGTGACCTGGGTCACCTGCTGGCCGGCGCCGAAGCAGTCGAAGACGGTGCACGCAGGCCAGCCCTCCTGGCGCAGGCGGGAGTGGATCTCGCACCGGTTGTCGGCCTGCAGGTGGTGGCAGGGGGTGCCTGCCGGTGCGTCGGCGCCGAAGCCCCCGGCACGGGAGCGGGACAGTGCGACGCAGCACAGTCCAGCACAGCGGCTGCAGTCGGCCACGAAGTCCATGGGTGTCCTCTCGTCGGTGCGAGGCTACGGCACCGAGCGCGGTAATGCTGCGAAATTCTGTCGAACAAAGATTCGGAATCGGCTGACGCGGCAAGGGCTGTGCCGATATGATTAAAACACAAGTTCGAACGATTCGAGGCGTGCGAGGAGGTGACCATGACCGGACTCGAGGAGGCTGCCGAGCTCGGCTGGGGCTCGGCCCAGACCGTCGAGGCCGTTGCCGATGCCCGTCGCCGAGCTTGGGCGCTGGAGGCCGAGTCGGTCCTGCTGTGTGCGCATTTTGCCGACTTGCATGCCGTGGCGAGCACCGCGCGGCCGGGGCTGCCCGGTGCGGAAGAACTGGACTTCCCGGGTGGTGACGGGACGCCGGGTGTGGCGGAGTTCGCCCACCTGGAGCTGGCGGCGCGGCTGAACGTCTCGGCCGAGTCGGCGCGGCTGATGATCGGGGATGCCTTGGCGCTGCGCCACCGGATGCCCGGACTCTTGCGGCTGTGCGCCGATGGCGAGGTGCGGATCGGCGTGGCACGGATGGTGGTGCGCGAGGCGAGGAACTTGGGGCGCGACGCTGCGCTCGAACTCGACCGTCGGCTCGCGCCGCTGGCGACGGGGATCTCGACGAAGCGACTGCTGGCCCTGTGTGGGGGCTGGGTGCTGGAGCTGCTGCCCGACGAGCTGTCCGCGCGGCGCCGTGCGGGGGCGCTGGAGCACCGCGGCGTGTGGTTCGACGGCTCGCATGACGGCGTCACCGCACTCTCGGGGCAGCTGGCCTCGGTGGATGCGATCTTCCTTGATGCGCAGCTCGACCGTGTCGCGGGAATACTGCGCACCGGTGGCAGTGACGAGCCGCTGCAGGTGCGACGCGCCCAGGGACTGGGCCTGCTGGCCTCGCCAGCCCGGGCACTGCAGCTCTTGCAGGCCAGCCTGCTCGACGAGATTCCAGCCCTGGTGGAGGACGGTGACCTCGACGTGGAATGCCCCGCCCGCGGGCAGCGCGGTCATGTCTGTGGGAAGGTCACCGCGGATCCGGAGACGCTGATGCCGCAGGTGGAGGTCGCCGTCCACGTCGACCGCACCGTGCTTGCCGAGGGCGAGGGGCTGGGCCGGTTGGAGGCCACCCGGACGGGGTGGGCGATGCCCGTGCTCGCCGACTGGCTCGCCGAACTCGTCGGGCACACCCGCATCACTGTCCGGCCGGTCCTGGACCCCGAGGCGATCCCGGCCAGCGATGCCTACGAGGTGGGGGAGCGGATGCGCCGCGCCGTGGGGCTGCGCAATCCGGTGGAGGTCTTTCCCGGTTCTGCGCGCGGCAGCCGGTCCTGCGACCTGGACCACACCGATCCATGGCATCCGGTCTTTCCCGCGGCAACGGAGCCTTCCATCACGGCTGCCGAGTCCTCTCCGACGTCGGCTGAGCGTCCCCTGGTGTCGGTCGAGCCTGTCGAGGCCCCGCCCACCCGCGCCGACAACCTGGGCCCACTCTCCCGGCGGGTCCACCGCGCCAAGACCCATGGCGGGTGGCGACTACGGCAACTCTCGCCCGGTGTCTTCTGGTGGCGATCACCCGACGGGTACCAGTACCTCGTCACTCCTTCTCGAAGTTGGCTCGTCCACAATCCCGTCACCGCGCGGACCGTCGCAGTCGCAATGGCGGCGTGAGGCTGCAGCGCCCGGACCGTGCGCCCTGACCGTGGGTCTTCCTGTGTGCCCGAGCCGAGTGCCCTGCCACACTCGAGGACATGGGCATCGGTGACGAAGAGGTACTGGCGGGTGGAAACGCGTCAGGCCGAGTGGTCCGAATCGGTGACACGGTTCACAAGCCGTGGCTACCCACCACCTCGCGCATGATCAGCTATCTGGCGCACCTTGAAGCTGCAGGGCTGGATGTCCCTCATGTCCATGGCCGCGACAGTCTCGGGCGGGTCATCCTCGACTACGTGCCCGGAAGCCTCGCCATGGACCGCGCTCCGCTCGATCTGGCCACCATCGAGCGCGTGGGATCACTCGTTCGTCGAACCCATGACGCCAGCGCCACGTTTCCCGTGGACACTGCCTGGGGAGTCCTGCTCCCCGCGTCCGAACCAGATCTGGTCTGCCACAACGACCTGGCCACCTGGAATCTTGTCATCGATGGTGATCGCCTCGTGTTCATCGACTGGGATGGTGCCGGTCCCAGTAGCCGGCTGTGGGACCTGGCCTACTCGGCCATTGCCTTTGCCCATCTCTTCCCGGGCGCTGACGTGGTCGCGAGTGCTGATCGGTTGCGCTGCTTCGTTGCCGGATACGACGCGGACGACGACCTACGGGTGGCGCTTCCCGAGGCCTTGGAGCGCCGGTCACAGGCCATGTGGTCGCACCTCGAGCAGGCCCACTCGACGGGCCACGAACCGTGGGCGACCATGTTCCGCGAAGGTCATGGAGAACACTGGGCCGGGACCACCAGATTCATCGCCACACACCGCGACGAATGGCACAGGGCGGTCCAGCGCTCGACATCCTGAAGTCTGGTCATGAGGGCACGCGCCGTCGTTTCCCACAGCCCTTGGCCACACAGGGTCCAGGAAATGGGCGCGCCAACTGTTGGTCCCGCCCCTCCCGATGACTCGTATCGGATCTCCTCGGGGGGCAGGGACTGGGCGTGGCACGGCCCGTGCGGCGAGCCCGAAAAATCGGTTGCCCACCCCTGGCCTGCCCGTCCAGACTGGAGCCTGCGCCATCCGGGCGCGGGGGAGTCCACACCGGATCCCCACTGATCGAGGAGTCGACCGTGTTCGAGCAGCTGCAGGAGCGCCGAAGCGTCCTGCAGCCATGCCCCGAACCGACAGCCGCGCTGCACCGCTGAGCCCGGGACCCGTCCCGCCCCAGCACGGCCCGCCCGCCGCGACTCCTCTCCACCCCTTGCCCCACACGCTCCGACCACCATCGTCGGCAACCGTGGGATGCACCACCCGGGAGCAGTCGACGGTCGACCACGTGCACCACTGCCTCCAGGAGGAGACCAGCATGACCACCTACCCGGTGCCCCTCAGCGGCACCGACAACACCCTGATGTGGGCCGACGAGACCGACATCGAGCAGAAGGCGCGCGAACAGCTGCGCACCGTCGCAGGCCTCGGCTGGACCCACGGCGTCCGGGTGATGCCCGACGTCCACTACGGGTTGGGCGCCACCGTCGGCTCGGTGATCGCCATGCGGCAGGCCATCGCGCCGGCGGCCGTGGGCGTCGACATCGGCTGCGGCATGACCGCGGTGCGCACCAACCTGCGGCCCGAGCAGCTGCCCGACGACCTGCGCACGCTGCGGCTCGGGATCGAGCGGGGCATCCCGGTGGGCTTCAGCAGCCACCGCGACGAGCCGCGGACCCTGGTGAAGCACGACGACCTCGCCGACCGCTTCGCCCGCGCCATCGCCGGCTTCGACGAGCTGCGCGCCGGCGAGGTCACGAAGGCGGCCCGCACCAGCGAGGCGCGTCGCAAGGCGATCACGCAGGTGGGCACGCTGGGTGGCGGCAACCACTTCATCGAGCTGTGCGCCGGCGACGACGACCGGGTCTGGGTGACGTTGCACTCCGGAAGCCGTGGCACCGGCAACCGGCTCGCCCAGGTGCACATGGGCGTGGCGCAGTCCCTGCCGCACAACCAGGACCTGCCCGACCGTGACCTGGCCGTCTTCCTGGCCGGATCGCCCCAGATGGAGGCCTACCTGCACGACCTGTGGTGGGCACAGTCCTATGCCCTGCTCAACCGGGACGTGATGCTGGCCACCATCTGCGACGAGCTCGCCCACCGCATCGACGGCATCGCCTTCGAGGCGCCGATCCGCTGCCACCACAACTACGTGGCGGTGGAGGAGCACGACGGACTCGAGTTGATGGTCACCCGCAAGGGCGCCATCAGGGCGGGCTCCGGCGATCTGGGTGTGATCCCCGGCTCGATGGGCACCGGCTCGTACATCGTGCGGGGCCTGGGCAACGAGTCCTCCTACCAGTCGGCCTCGCACGGGGCCGGCCGGCGGATGTCGCGCACTGCGGCACGGCGCAAGTACACCGCCGACGACCTCGCCACCCAGACCGAGGGCATCGAGTGCCGCAAGGATGCCGGCGTGGTGGACGAGATTCCTGCCGCCTACAAGGACATCGACCAGGTGATGGACGCACAGGCCGACCTGGTCGCGGTGGTGGCGCGGCTCCAGACCCTGCTGTGCATCAAGGGCTGAACCACGGGGGGTGGCGGCCGGGGCGTGTTCGACGCCCGCGGCGAGGTAGATTGTCGGTCCCGGCCCATCACCGGCTGCCGGGACGAGCACCACCAGAAAGAGGCCGCCACCTCCATGGTCGATTCCTTCGTCCACCTGCACACCCACACCGAGTACTCGATGCTCGACGGTGCCGCCAAGAACTCCAAGCTCTTCGCCGAGGTCGAGCGCCAGAACATGCCCGCCATCGCCATGACCGACCACGGCAACATGTTCGGCGCCTACGAGTTCCAGGCCACCAGCAAGAAGCACGCCGTCAAGCCGATCATCGGCATCGAGGCCTATGTGGCTCCCTCGTCGCGCCACTCCCGCAGCCAGGAGTTCTGGGCCAAGGGCCGCCATGACGGCACCGACGCCTCCGTGGAAGGTGGCAAGGACGTCTCGGGCGGCGGCCGCTACACCCACATGACGATGCTGGCCCAGAACGCGGAGGGCCTGCACAACCTCTTCCGGCTCAGCTCGCTGGCCAGCTTCGAGGGCTACTACATGAAGCCCCGCATGGACCGCGAGATCATCAGCCAGTACTCCAAGGGCATCATCGCCACCACCGGCTGCCCCTCCGGCGAGGTGCAGACGCGCCTGCGGCTGGGCCAGTTCGACGAGGCCATCGCCGCAGCAGCCGCCTACCAGGAGATCTTCGGGAAGGAGAACTACTTCCTGGAGCTGATGGACCACGGCATCGACATCGAGCGCAGCGTCCGCGAAGACCTGCTGCGCCTGGCCAAGAAGCTCGACATCCCGCTGCTGGCCACCAACGACTCGCACTACGTCACCCCCGACCAGGCCGACAGCCACGACGACCTGCTGTGCGTCGGCGTGGGCCGCAACAAGGACGACCCCAACCGTTTCCGCTTCAACGGCTCCGGCTACTACATCAAGACCTCCGAGGAGATGCGCGAGCTCTTCAAGGAGCTGCCCAGCGCCTGCGACAACACCCTGGCCATCGCCGAGCGCATCGAGAGCTACGACGAGGTCTTCAAGCACGTCGACCGCATGCCGCAGTTCGACGTGCCCGAGGGCGAGACCCAGGAGTCGTGGCTGCGCAAGAAGGTCAGCGAGGGCATCACGGTGCGCTACGGCGACGCCGAGCGTCCCGACGTGCTGGAGCGCGTCGAGACCGAGCTGAAGGTGATCGAACCGCTGGGCTTCAGCTCCTACTTCCTGGTGGTCTCCGACATCTGCAACAAGGCCCGCGAGATGGGCGTGGCCGTCGGCCCCGGACGAGGATCGGCCGCCGGCTCGATGATTGCCTACCTCACCGGCATCATCCAGATCGACCCGCTGGAGCACGGCCTGCTCTTCGAGCGCTTCCTCAACCCCGAGCGCATCAGCCCGCCCGACATCGACCTCGACTTCGACGACCGCAAGCGCGACCTGGTCATCGACTACGTCACCGACAAGTACGGCGAGGACTACACCAGCCAGGTCAACACCTTCAGCACCATCAAGGCCAAGGCCGCCGTCAAGGACGCCAACCGCATCCTCGGCTACCCCTTCGGCCTGGGTGACAAGATCACCAAGGCCATGCCCGCCGACGTGATGGGCAAGGGTGTCCCGCTCAAGGACCTCTTCGACGAGAACCACCCCCGCTACGCGGAGGGCAACGAGATCCGCGAGCTCTACAACACCCAGGCCGACGTCAAGAAGGTCATCGACACCGGCCTGGGCCTGGAGGGCCTGATGCGCGGCACCGGTGTGCACGCCTGCGCCTTCATCCTGTCCAGCGAGAAGCTGCTGGACGTGATCCCGATGCACAAGCGGGACAAGGACGGCACCATCATCGCGGGCTTCGCCTACCCCCAGCTCGAGGAGATGGGGCTGATGAAGATGGACTTCCTCGGCCTGCGCAACCTCGGCATCATGGACCACGCCGTCCAGATCATCAAGCAGAACAAGGGCATCGAGCTCGACATGTCCACGCTGGCGCTGGACGACGAGAAGACCTACCAGCTGCTCGCCCGAGGCGACACCCTGGGCGTCTTCCAGCTCGACGGTGTGGCCATGCGCTCCCTGCTGCGCCAGATGGGTCCCACCGGCTTCGACGACATCACCGCCGTCCTGGCGCTGTACCGTCCCGGCCCGATGGGCGCCAATGCCCACATCGCCTATGCCGAACGCAAGAACGGGCGACAGGAGATCATCCCGATCCACCCGGAGCTCAAGGAGGCCCTGGACCCGCTGATCGGCGACACCTTCCACCTGATCGTCTACCAGGAGCAGATCATGGCGATCGCCCGCGAGCTCGCGGGCTACACGCTGGGCGGCGCCGACCTGCTGCGACGGGCGATGGGCAAGAAGAAGCCCGAGATCCTGGCCAAGGAGTTCAACCACTTCCACGACGGCATGGCCGCCAACGGCTATTCCGACGACGCCATCAAGACCCTGTGGGACGTCATGGTCCCCTTCGCCGGCTACGCCTTCAACAAGTCGCACGCCGCCGGCTACGCCCTGGTCTCCTACTGGACGGGCTGGCTGAAGGCCAACTACCCGGCCGAGTACGGCGCTGCGCTGCTCACCAGCGTCGGCGACGACAAGGACAAGATGGCCGTCTACCTGGGCGACATGCGCGCCCAGCGCATCAAGGTGCTGCCGCCGGACGTCAACACCTCGGAGCTGGAGTTCACCGCCGTCGGTGAGGACATCCGCTTCGGCCTGGGCGCCATCCGTAATGTCGGCGACCACGTCGTGGCCGGCATCGTCGAGGCCCGCACCACCGAGGGGGAGTTCACCGACTTCTACGACTTCCTCGACAAGGTGCCGCTGCAGGTCTGCAACAAGCGCATGATCGAGTCGCTGATCAAGGCCGGCGCCTTCGACTCGCTGGGCCACTCGCGCCGGGCCTTGATGAGCATCTTCGAGGCCGCCGTCGACCAGGTGATCGACCTCAAGCGCAACCAGGCCAATGGCCAGGACGACCTCTTCGGTGACTTCGGCCTGGCCGCCGAGGCCGACGAGCCGGTGCAGCAGCGCGAGACCGTCCCCGAGATCGAGGACTGGGACAAGCGCACCAAACTCGCCTTCGAGCGCGAGATGCTGGGCCTCTACGTCTCGGACCATCCGCTGCAGGGAATGGAGCACATCCTGGACAAGGAGCGCGACATCTCCATCGGAAACCTGGTGGCCCCCGACGGCCCCCGCGACTCCATCCTCAACATCTGCGGCATGATCACCAGCGTCCAGCGCAAGCAGACCAAGACCGGTGCAGTGTGGGCGATCATCACGGTCGAGGACCTGGAGGCATCGGTCGACGTGCTGTGCTTCCCGAAGGTCTACGAGCAGGTGGCGATGCACCTGGCCACCGACCAGGTGATCCGGGTGCGTGGCCGCGTCCGCGAGAAGGAGGACGCCGCCGAGGTGCAGGTGCAGGAGATCACCATCCCCGACATCACCGAGGGCCCCACCGGCCCGGTGGTGCTGCAGCTGCCCGCCGGACGGTGCACGCCGCCGGTGGTGGACCAGCTCAAGGAGGTGCTCGGCAACCACCCGGGCATGACCGAGGTGCACCTGCGGCTGCTGGGGCAGAACCGCAGCACCCTGTTCCGGCTCGACCAGACGCTACGCGTGACCGCCTCGCAGCCGCTGATGGCAGACCTCAAAGCCCTGCTGGGGCCGTCCTGCCTCGCATGGTGAGTAGGCTCGTGCGTCGACGGAAGGAGACCCGGTGAGTCCCACCATCCCCGCGGGGGACAGTGCCCTGGAGCAGGCGCAGGTGCTGGAGAACGACGCCTATGCCCGCGCGCCCCGCTCGACGGGACTGTTCGCGCGCCCGCTGGTGCGCAGCCTCGCCGTCTTCTGGCTGCTGTCGATGCTGGCTGGGGGCGTGGGGGGAGCACTGTGGAACCTGGTGGTGCCGCTGCCCAGCTACCACGTCGACGCCAACGGCAATGCCACCACCTCGGAGCGGGGCCTGGCCCTGGTCTTCGCCAGTGACGCCGTCTTCTGCCTGGTGGGAGCCGTGGTCGGGCTCGGCATCGGGCTGTGCGCCTGGCGCTGGTTCCGGCGGCTGGGCTGGCCCGTGTGCCTGGTGGCGATGGGCGGCGGCCTGCTGGGCGCGCTGCTGTGCTGGTGGGTCGGCACCCTGATGGGTCCGCACGACTTCGCCGCCCGCATCGCGCAAGCCGGGGCCGGCGCCGTGGTGCCGATCGACTTCCAGCTGCACAGCCTGGTCGCCCTGCTGGTGTGGCCCTTCTTCGCGATCATCCCGGTGCTCTTCGCCTCCGCGATGAGCCGCGACGAGGACCTGGCCGAGACGGTGCCGCCGGCGGCCGTCGAGGCACCCGGCACACCAGTGCCACCGCCGGCCCGCTGAGCCCGTGGCTAGCGGGTGCGCGCCACCAGTCGCCGCATCCGCTGCCCCTGCAGCAGCAGGGACGAGGCCAGGCAGGCCCCGACCCCCTCGCCGCTGCGCAGCCTGAGGTCGAGCAGCGGTTCGAGTCCCAGCTCCACCAGCACCGCCCCGTGGGCCTGCTCCCGGCTGCGCTGGCCCGCCACCAGGTAGCCCTGTGCGGCGGGCTCGATCCGCACCGCCACCAGGGCGGCGACGCTGGTGGCCAGCCCGTCGAGCACGACCAGCGCATTGTCCCCTGCGGCTCCCAGCACGACGCCGGCGAGCAGCGCCACCTCACCGCCGCCGCACACGGCCAGCACGCGCTGGGGATCGCGGGAGCCGTCCAGGCGCTCCAGACAGGCGCGCACCACCGCCGTCTTGGCCTCCACCATCGCCGCATCGGCGGCGGTGCCCAGTCCGATCGCACGCTCCGGCTCGAGCCCGAGCAAGCCGGCAGCCATCGCCGCAGCCACCGTGGTGTTCCCGATGCCCACCTCGCCCAGGGCGACCAGGCCATTGACGGCCGCCTCGCTGCCGAGTTCCCGGCCCGCCTGCAGCAGGGCAGCCACCTCCTCGGCGCCGAGGCCGTCCGAGGTCAACAGGTCCCCGCGCGGGCCCGGCGGGATGCGTCGCACCCCCTCGACGGGTTCGACCAGTCCGGCGTCGACCACCATGGTGCGCAGACCCGCACCCTGTGCCGCGACTGCCCCCATGCCGGTGCCCTGGTCATTCGCGGCCACCACGTCGCGGCCCACCTGCTGCTCGAAGGAGCTCACCCGGTGCCTGGTCACGGAATGGTCACTGGCCGCCAGCACCAGCACCCCGGACTCGACGCCCTGGGGGCGGATCGCCTCGAGGCGGTTGAGGGCGCGGTCGAGCACCCCCAGCGAGCCGGGCGTGGTGAGCAGCTGGTCGGCGTCGTCGGTGGCCTGCACCACGCGGGACTGGTCAGGCGCGGCCAGGTGGTGGACGGGGCGGTGGGGCTCCTCGCCGGGCCAGCCGTCGGCCAGCAGCACGTCGTCAAGTGGCAGCCGTTTCGACCAGGCGAGCCGCTCCAGCCCGGGGGAGGGCGGCCGCTCGTCGGGCCAGCCCAGGCAGAGCCAGCCGAGCGTCTCGACCCCCTCGGGCAGGCCCAGCAGCTCGCGCAGCTCGTCGGGCTCGAAGAGCGTCACCCAGCCCATGCCCAGACCCTCGGCCCGGGCGGTCAGCCACATGTTCTCGATCGCTGCGGCACAACTCCACAGGTCGGCGTCGGGAAAGGTGGCACGCCCCAGCACGCCCACCGCCGGGGACCGACGGTCACAGGCCACCACCAGACCGAGCGGCGCCTCGCGCAGGCCCTCCAGCTTGAGGTCCAGCAACTGGCGGGCCCGCTCGGGCGCCAGCTGGTCCGCCTGCGCCAGCCGGGCACGGTCGGCCATCGCCGCGGCACGGTCACGCAGTTCGGCATCGCGCACCACGATGAAGCGCCAGGGCTGCGAATGGCCAACCGACGGGCCCCGGTGACCGGCCTCCACCACGCGGCGCACCAGCTCCTCGGGAACCGGGTCGGGACGAAAACGCCGGATGTCGCGGCGGGCGCCGACCACCGTGGCGAGCGCCTCGCGCACCTCGTGCGGCATCGCCCACCCGTCGGGAGCCTCGGCACGCTCCTTGGCCGAAGAGGTGTCCCCGACGACGGGGACCGGACGGGACCAGGAAGGCTGCTCTGACATGGCCTCCACTCTAGGGAGGGCTCCCGGGGTGGCGGTCAGCGGGCCACCGGCGCAGGTCGTCCCGGGGACAGGACGTGGCCACGCGCGCGATCCCATCTCTGCTTGGATGAGGGCACCAACGAGGGGGTTTCGTGAGCACGCTCACCCGGCGAAAGGCCGACACGGCGATCGCCTATGTCACCACGTGGCTGATCGTGGCACTGCTGGTGGCCCTGGGGATCGGTCAGATCTACATCGACCGATGGCACGACTCCGTCTCGAGAGTTCCGTTCGCGGTGGTCGCACTGGCCTCCGGGATGGTTTGGCTGTGGAACCACAGGCTGCACGCGACACACCGCGGGCGCGGTCTGCGAGTGGTGTTGACGATCTTCTTGGTGCCGTTGACCTTGGTGCTGTGTTGGGCCTGGATGTGGATGATGCCTTCGCTGGCGCTGAGCGCCATCCTCATGTTCGGAGGGCGGTGGAAGTGGGGCTTCTTCGTCGCCGTGAGCGCGTCGGTCTATGTCATCAATGTCTTCGACAATCCCTATGTCATGGCCTTCGTCCCGACGGCCGTCGCGATCTTGGTTTCCGGGGTCCTGACTGCTCTCACCCGGATGTTGGTGGTGGTGCAGGAGTTGGCGTCGACCAGGGAGCAGGTGGCTCGGCTGCGGGTCGATGAGGAGCGTTCGAGGATTCAGCGGGATCTGCACGACCTGCTGGGCCGGACCCTGGTGACGGTGTCGATGCGGACCCAGACGACTCTTCGTCTGATCGGCAAGGATCCGTCGGCGGCGCGTGTTCAGCTGGAGGAGACCGCGGTGCTGGTGGCCTCGGGCCAGGCACAGTTGCGCGAACTGGTGGCGGGTCGCTCGATCGTGGGCCTGGAGCAGGAGCTGACCAGCGCGCAGGAGCTGTGTGCCCGGCTGGGGGTGCGGCTCGACCTGCAGGTGGAGCCGATCGATGATCCGAGCACGGATGCGCTGGCTGCCCGGGTGTTGCGGGAGGCGATGACCAACATGCTGAAGCACTCGCGCCCGTCGGTGGCGGCGATCGCGATCGTGGACGAGGCCGGCTGCACGGTGGTGACGGTCGACAACGACGGGGCTGTGGGGCTGCCACCTGGTGCCACTCAGGGGACGGGGCTGCGAGACCTCCAGGCCCGGGTGGAGGACCATCTGGGCGGGGTCCTGGTCAGTGGCCGTCAGCCGGGGGGACACTTTCGGGTGCAGGCGCGGATCCCGCGCAGTCTGGCTGCGTCCCGTCAGTTGTCGAGGAAGGGCACTGAGGAGATGGGCTGAGAGGATGTTGGTGTGACCACGAGGATTCTGATCGCCGAGGACGTCGACCTGATCGCGGAGGCCTTCATCGCCCTGTTGAACACCGAGGATGACTTCGAGGTCGTCGGACGGGTGAGCCGGGGCGACGAGGTGGCAGGCGCGGTCGAGGAGGTGAGGCCCGACATCGCCTTGCTGGACGTGGCGATGCCGGGGTGCACCGGGATCGAGGCCACCGCCCAGGTGCGTGCCCGTGGCTTGGACTGCCGGATCCTGTTGTTGACGGCTCTGGAAGGTGCTGGGCATTTGCAGCAGGCCTTGCAGGCGGGTGCCAACGGCTATCTGGTCAAGACCACCACGGCGGACCGTCTGATCGCCGGGATCCGGTCGGTGGTGACCGGCGGCACGGTCATCGATCCACAACTCGCCGCGGACGCGTTGCGTCTGGGACCCAACCCACTTACGGCACGAGAACAGGACTTGCTGCGGCTATTGGCGCAGGGCCTGTCGACTGATGAGGTCGCCGAGAAGCTGTTCTTGAGCCGCGGTACGGTACGCAACTACGTGTCGAACGTGCTGGAGAAGTTGGGCACCCATAGCCGGGGCGAGGCCGTCACACTGGCACGCGATCGGGGCTGGCTGTAGCCGCTGATAAGACCCTGGTCGATGAGGGGTGAGCCAGCCGAGGTGATGCGAGTCATCAAGGATCGGTGACAACTGTCATGATGCATTGGTGACGTGCACCAATGGTGCCGGAATCTTCCTGTGACTAGCGTTTTGACATGATCCAGACACAGCATCTAACGAAGCGCTATGGCGCTTCGACCGTCGTGGACGACCTCAGCCTCGAGGTTCGTCCCGGCATCGTCACCGGCTTCCTCGGTCCCAATGGGGCCGGAAAGTCCACCACGATGCGCATGATCCTCGGCCTCGAGGATCCCACGAGCGGCACCGCCACGATCGGTGGCCAGCCCTACCGTCGCATTGCCCGCCCGCTGTTGACGGTGGGGGCGATGCTCGATGCGAGTTGGGTCAACCCGAAGAGGTCGGGACGTGACCACCTGCGCTGGATGGCAGCCAGCAACGGCATCGCCTCCGGCCGGGTCGACGAAGTCCTGGATGACGTCGGCCTGAGCGAGGCTGGCGGGAAGGCAGCCGGATCGTACTCGCTGGGCATGCGCCAGCGCCTCGGTCTGGCCGGAGCGATGCTCGGACGGCCCGAGTACTACGTCTTCGACGAACCGGTCAACGGACTGGATCCCGAGGGCATCGTGTGGATCCGCCAGATCATGCGCCGACTGGCCTCGGAGGGCAACACGGTACTGGTCTCCAGCCACCTGCTCAGCGAGATGGCGCTGACCGCCGACCACCTGCTGGTCATCGCCCGCGGCCGCCTGGTGGCAGACATGAGCGTTCCCGACTTCATCGCAGAGCACTCTGGCGGCTCGATCCGTGTCCGCACGAAGGACCTGGACGGGCTGGCCCGCGTGCTGCGCCTGCAGGGCGGCATCGTCGAGGTGGTCCCCCCAGACACCACGGTCGACTTCGGCAGCGCCGGACCGCGCCTGCAGGTGACGGGCCTGACCGCCGAAGAGGTCGGCGATGCCGCGGCGCAGGCCCGGATCGCGGTCCACGAACTCAGCACGGAGCACGCTTCCTTGGAGGAGGCCTTCATGACGATGACCCACGACGGAGTCGACCACCGGGCCAGTGCCGGTGCGCGGCGCGAAGAACTGGCGGTGGCGTGATGATCCAGGCATTGAACTCCGAACGCATCAAGTTCTTCAGCACCCGCGGCTGGCTGATCGGGCTGGCAAGCTTCGTGGCCCTCGCGCTGCTGCTTCCGGTGGCCAACGCCATGTCGGCCACGCAGCCTCTTCAGACACAGGGTGCCTATGCCGGAATCCTCGGCTTCGCGATGATGGCGGCCATGGTGGTCGCAGCCGCGCAGGTCACCCAGGAGTACCGCTTCCGGATGATCCAGCTCACCCACCAGGCCGCGCCACAGCGCTGGCAGCCCCTGTTGGCCAAGGCGGCCATCGGGGCCCTGTTCGGGGCGGTGCTGTCAGTCATCATGTCGGTCGTGGTCGCCCTCACCGCCAATGCGCTGGTCGAGCCCGAACTCCGCGCGGTCTTCGAGCTGGCAGCCCAGGCCTCCACGATCGCCACCACGGCCCTGACGGTGGCCATCATGTGCGTCTTCGCGGTCGGGCTCGGCGCCCTGGTGCGCAGCACACCGGCCGCAGTGGCGCTGATCGTGCTGTGGCAGACCCCGATCGAGCTGGTGCTCGGCATGCTGCCCGGCATCGGTAAGCACCTGCACCCCTACCTGCTGTTCAACAACACCATGCAGGCAGCACTGGGCACCACCCCACCGCAGGTGCACCTCGAATGGGGACAGACCGGAGCCCTGGGCTACCTGGCCACCATCGCCCTGGTCACCCTCTGCCTGGGATGGATGCGCAGCCGCCAACCCGCCAGCGAGTGAGCTGCCCCTTTTCACGGCGCCCCGACGACGGGGACCGGACGTGACCAGGAAGGCTGCTCTGACATGGCTCCCACTCCAGGGAGGGCTCCCTGGGTGGCGGTCAGCGGGCCACCGGCGCGAAGGAGGCCTCGCACATCCGTGCCAGGTCGGCGGGGGAAAGTTCCAGCTGCAAGCCCCGGCGGCCGGCCGAGACGAAGACCGTCTGCTGCGTCTCGGCACTGGCATCGACCACGACGGGCAGGCTGCGCTTCTGGCCCAGCGGCGAGATCCCGCCCACCACATAGCCGGTGGCGCGTTCGGCAGCCTGAGGATCGGCCAGGGCCACCTTCTTCGCGCCCACCGCCGCAGCCATCGCCTTGAGGTCCAGCTGGCAAGCCACCGGGACCACGGCGACGGCCAGAAGCTGAGGCCCACCCGTGCAGCTGACCACCAGCGTCTTGAAGACCCGCAAGGGATCCAGGCCGAGGGCCGCGACCGCCTCGTCACCGAAGTGGGTGCTGTCGGGATCATGGTGGTAGGGGTGCAGTTCGTGGCTGACCCGGGCCTTGTCGAGGGCGCGGGTGGCGGGCGTCGCCTGCCTCGCCATCACAGCGCCTCGACGACGGCGACCAGCACCGGCGCGACGACCAGGGCCGGCAGCATGTCGGCCACCCGCACCTGCTTGAGGCCCAGCAGCCGCACCGACAGCCCCAGCAGCACGATGCCGCCGGTCACGGTGAGTGCATCCACCTGCGCGGCGGGCAGCAGCCCGCCCAGCATGGCCCCGAGCACGGTCAGGGTGCCTTGATAGAGCCCGACGGCCACCGCGGACAGCAGGACCCCGAGCCCCAGCGAGCTGGCAAAGGCGATCGCCGCGAAGCCGTCCAGCACGCTCTTGGCCAGCAGCTGGTCGGGGCCCTGGCCCAGCCCGTCGGCCAGCGATCCGAGGATGGCCATCGGGCCGACGCAGAAGACCAGGGTGGAGGTGACGAAGCCGTCGACGAAACGTGACTCGTCGTGCCCGGTCCCACCGGCGCGCGCTCCCAGCCGTCGCCTGGCCCAGCGGCCCAGGTCGTCCATGCCTTCCTCGAGCCCGATCCAGGAGCCGAACAGGGTGCCGGCGACCACCGCGAGCAGCACCACCACCAGGGCCCCGCCGCCGACAGCGGCCGCGAGCGGCTCGCCCAGCAGCGGACGCAGCGAGAGGCCCGCCATCACCAGGGTGCACAGGCCCAGGGCGTCGGTGACGGCGCCCTGGGCACGGGCCGGCATCCGCGCTCCCAGGGCCAGTCCCAGCAGGGATCCGGCCACGATGGCGATGACATTGACCGCCGTTCCCAGTCCGATGAAGTGCACCGCCCCATCCCACCATGCGTGCGTGGCAGGAGCAGTGCGAGGGCCCAGCCGGTGGTCATGGCGGCGCGAGGACACGCCCCCACCTAGACTTGCGGGGTGGCAGAGAATCTGATGCGAACCCTTGACTTCACGGGAGCAGGCCTTGACGGCCAGCGCTTCGACTACCGCCGGGCCGTGCCCCGGGCGGCCTTCGAGGTGGACCATGCGGTCGAGAAGGTCCGTCCGATCAGCGAGGCGGTGCGCACCGAGGGCAGCGAGGCCCTGCTGCGCTTCGCCGAGCAGTTCGACGGCGTCCGTCCCGAACACCTGCGGGTGCCGGCCGAGGTGCTGGCCCGCTGCGCCGAGGAGCTCGACGAGGACCTGCGCGCCGCCTTCGACGAGTCGATCACCCGCCGCCGCCAGGTCTGTGAGCTCGCCGAGAAGGAGAACAACTCGCCCAGCGTCACCGTCGCCGAGGGGGCGACGGTCGCCCAGCGGATCATCCCGGTCAACCGGGTCGGCCTCTACGTGCCCGGCGGCCTGGCGCCGCTGGCCAGTTCGGTGATCATGAACGTGGTGCCGGCCCAGGTGGCCGGTGTCGGCTCCATCGCCGTCGCCAGCCCGCCGCAGAAGGACTTCGGTGGCCTGCCGCACCCCAACATCCTGGCGTTGTGCCACATCCTCGGCATCGACGAGGTCTACGCCGTGGGAGGTGCGCAGGCGATCGCCATGTTCGCCCACGGTGTCGACGACCTGTGCGAGCGCGTCGACATGGTCACGGGCCCCGGCAACATCTACGTCGTCGCGGCCAAGCGACTGCTGCGCGGTGTGGTCGGCATCGACTCCGAGGCGGGCCCCACCGAGATCGCGATCCTCGCTGACGAGTCCGCCGACCCGCGCCACGTCGCTGCCGACCTGATCAGCCAGGCCGAGCACGACCCGATGGCCGCCTCGGTGCTGGTCACCGACTCGCCCGAACTGGCCGCGGCGGTGCAGCAGGAGGTGGCCGCCCAGGCCGCCGCCACCCGCCACAGCGAGCGCGTGCACACCGCCCTGGGCGGCGTGCAGTCGGGCATCGTCATGGTGCGCGACGTCGAGCAGGGACTGCAGGTGGTCGACGCCTACGCCGCCGAGCACCTGGAGGTGCAGACCCGCGACGCCGCCGAGGTGGCCGCCCGAGTCACCAATGCCGGCGCCATCTTCGTCGGCCCCTGGGCGCCGGTCTCGCTGGGCGACTACTCGGCCGGATCCACCCACGTGCTCCCGACGGCCGGTTGCGCCTGCCACTCCTCGGGTCTGTCGGTGCGCAGCTTCATGCGCGCCGTCCACGTCATCAAGTACACCGAGCAGGCGCTGCAGGAGGTCGCCGGCCACGTCGAGACCTTCGCGATGGCCGAGGACCTGCCGGGCCACGCCAATGCGATCACGGTGCGTCGCACCCAGCAGGAGGAGGGACGATGATCCGCCCCGAGACCCCCACGGCCGCCCAGCCGGCCCAGATCAGTTTGGCCGAGTTGCCGTTGCGCCCCGAACTGGTCGGGCAGGAGCCCTACGGAGCCCCCCAGCTCGACGTGCCGGTGGCCCTCAACGTCAACGAGAACCCCTATGCGCCCAGCGAGAAGGTGGCCAAAGCCATGGCAGCGGCGGTGCAGAAGGCCGCGGCGTCGATGAACCGCTACCCGGACCGGGAGGCGCTGGGGCTGCGTACCGCGCTCGCCAACTACCTGGGCTTCGGCCTTGGCCCCGAGAACATCTGGGCGGCCAATGGCTCCAATGAGGTGATGACCCACCTGCTGCAGGCCTTCGGCGGCCCCGGACGCACCGTGCTGGGCTTCAGCCCCACCTACTCGATGTATCCCGAGTATGCCCGCAACACGCTCAGCTCCTATGCCGTCGCGCCGCGCCGCGAGGACCACCGGCTCGACGCCGAACTCGTACTGGACGCGGTGCGCCACCACCAGGCCGATGTCGTGCTCATCGCCACCCCGAACAACCCCACCGGCACCACCACGCCCATCAGCATCATCGACGAGATCTGCACCGGGCTGGCCGAGGTGCGCCCCGACTGCATCGTCGTGGTCGACGAGGCCTACCAGGAGTTCACCGAGGTGCCGCAGGACTCGGCGCTGGCCCTGCTGCCGCGCCACCAGCACCTGGTGGTGAGCCGCACCATGAGCAAGGCCTTCGCCTATGCCGGCGGCCGACTGGGCTACCTGGCCGCCACCCCCGCCATCGTGGACGCCTGCCGCATCGTCCGACTGCCCTACCACCTCTCGGCCTCCACCCAGCAGGTGGCCCTGGTGGCGCTGGCCCACGCCGACGAGATGCTCGAGAAGGTCGACGCGCTGCGCCAGGAGTGCCAGGAGCTCCAGTCCTGGCTGCGCGACCAGGGCTTCGACGTGGTGCCGAGCCAGGCGAACTTCTGCCTCTTCGGCCGCTTCGAGGACCGTCACGCCGTGTGGCAGTCGCTGCTCGACCAGGGCGTGCTGGTGCGCGAGACCGGCCCGGAGGGCTACCTGCGCGTCTCGGCCGGCACGCCCCGGGAGATGGCCGCCTTCCGCGAGGCACTGACCACCACCATGAAGACCCACCCCAGGAAGGCCCAGGCCAAGGAGGCACACGCATGAGCCGCACCGCACGCGTCGAGCGCACCACCAGCGAGTCGACGATCAGCGTCAGCATCGACCTGGACGGCACCGGTCGCAGCTCGATCAGCACCGGCGTGGGTTTCTACGACCACATGCTCACCGCCCTGAGCAAGCACTCCGGGATCGACATGGACGTCAGCTGCACCGGTGACGTACACATCGACGGCCACCACTCGGTGGAGGACACCGCCATCGCGCTGGGCCTGGCCATCGGCCAGGCACTCGGCGACAAGCGCGGCATCACCCGCTACGGCGATGCGATGGTGCCGCTCGACGAGGCGCTGGCCCAGTGTGTCGTCGACGTCGCAGGCCGCCCCTATGTGGTGTGCAGCGGCGAGCCGGATGGCCAGGTCTATGCCCTGATCGGCGGCTCCGGGGTGCCCTATGCCGGCTCGATGACCCAGCACGTGGTGGAGAGCCTCGCGATGAATGCGGGGCTGTGCGTGCACCTGCGCCTGCTGGCCGGCCGCGACCCGCACCACATCGTCGAGGCCCAGTTCAAAGCACTGGCCCGGGCCCTGCGCACTGCCATCGCGCCCGATCCGTGCCAGGCCGGGCAGATCCCCAGCACCAAGGGCACGCTGTGACCCGCGTCGGGGTGCTCGACTACGGCTCGGGCAACCTGCACTCAGCCTGCCGGGCCCTGGAGGCTGCGGGCGCCGAGGTGGTGCTCAGCAGCGACCACGACGCGCTGCGCCGCTGCGACAAGCTGTTGCTGCCCGGCGTCGGCGCCTTCGCCGCCTGCATGGAGGGGCTGCGGGCCGTCGGCGGCGACGAGTTCGTCACCAGCTGGCATGCCGACCGACGGCCCCTGCTGGGCATCTGCGTCGGCCACCAGGTGCTCTTCACCGCCGGCTTCGAGCACGACGTGGAGGCCACCGGCCTGGGCTTGCTGCCCGGCATGGTGCAGCGCCTGGAGTCGGCCAGGCTGCCGCACATGGGATGGAACCAGGTGGAGGCGGCCGAGGGATCGAAGCTCTTCGAGGGCATCGAGGACGAACGCTTCTACTTCGTGCACTCCTATGGCGTGCGCGCCCAGCAGGCCGAGCACCTGATGCCCGCGGGGGCCCGGACGACCTGGGCCAGCCATGGTGGCGACCGCTTCGTCGCGGCCGTGGAGCACGAGAACATCAGCTCCTTGCAGTTCCACCCCGAGAAGTCCGGTGCGTCCGGCGCGGCCCTTCTGCAGGGGTGGGTCAGCGCCTGATGGCGTAGGGTTGGTTGGCGTGAACCCACTTGTGCTTCTCCCAGCAGTTGACGTCCAGGCCGGTCAGGCCGTCCAGCTCGTGCAAGGTGTCGCGGGATCCGAGAAGGTCTTCGGTGACCCGCTCGAGGCCGCGCGACGCTGGCAGGAGCAGGGTGCCGAGTGGATCCACCTGGTGGACCTCGACGCAGCCTTCGGCCGCGGAACCAATGCCGACGTGCTGGCCCGCATCGTGGGCGAGCTCGACATCAACGTCGAGATGTCGGGCGGCATCCGCGACGACGAGAGCCTCACCCGCGCCCTCGAGGCCGGCGCCCGCCGCGTGAACATCGGCACCGCCGCCCTGGAGGACCCCGAGTGGTGCGACCGCGTCATCGGCGAGCACGGCGACAAGGTGGCCATCGGCCTCGACGCCAAGGGCACCCGTCTGGCCGCCCGCGGCTGGACCCGCGAGGGCGGCGACCTGTTCGAGACCCTCGACCGGCTCAACGCGGCCGGATGCCAGCGCTATGTGGTCACCGACGTGGCCAGCGACGGCATGCTCACCGGCCCCAACCTGGAGCTCCTGGGCCAGGTCTGTGCCCGTACCGAGGCGGCAGTGGTGGCCAGCGGCGGCATCTCCACCCTGGAGGACCTGCGGATGCTGCGCGGCCTGGTGCCGATCGGCGTCGAGGGCGCCATCGTGGGCACCGCCCTGTACGTGGGCAACTTCACCCTGCCCGAGGCCCTCGAAGCGGCTGCCGGCGAGGTGGAGCGATGAGCACCCACACCCCGCCCCTGCTCGACGGCCGCCTCAAGGACCTGCTCGACGGCCAGAAGATCGTGATGACCGGCGTGACCGGCTTCATCGGCGAACAGATCCTGTGGAAGATCCTCACCGAGCTGCCCGCCACGCGCGCCGTGCTGCTGGTGCGCCCCAAGGGCTCGGTCACCGCCGAGCAGCGCGTCGTCAGCCTGCTCAAGAAGCCCATCTTCAAGGAACTGGCAGCCGCTGCCGGCGGCCCCCAGCAGCTGCTGGACCAGCGCGTCGACGTGCTGGCCGGCGACCTGCCCAATGTGCCCGCCCTGCCCCGCGACCTTGACGTGGTGATCCATTGCGCCGGCGATGTCAGCTTCGACCCGCCGATCGATGCCGCCTTCAAGACCAATGTCCTGGGCACCCAGGCATTGATGGCCAAGATGCTCGAGGCCTGCAGCGACGAATCGGGCAACCTGGTGGGCATCCCGCACTATGTGCACATCTCCACCGCCTACACCGCCGGCCGCCGACGCGGCGCGATCCCCGAGGCCGCGCACGAGCACGATGTCGACTACCGCGTCGAGACCCAGCACGCCCTGGCGATGGCCGACCTGGTCGAGACCCAGAGCCGCACCGCCGAGCAGCTCGCCGAACTGCGCAAGCTGGCCGAACGCGACCACCGCCAGGCCGGTTTCCTCACCACCGCCGAGGACACCGAGCGCCGCCGCCAGGAGTGGGTGAAGGCCAAGCTGGTCGAGGCCGGCACGGAACGCGCCCGCTCGCTGGGCTGGACCGATGTCTACACCTTCGCCAAGGCGATGGGCGAGCGGGTCGTGGCCGACATGGGCAAGGACATCCAGGTCTCCGTGGTGCGCCCGGCGATCGTCGAGTCGAGCCTGGTGCACCCCTACCCGGGCTGGATCGAGGGCTTCAAGATGGCCGACCCGATCATCCTGGCCTACGGCAAGGGCCAGCTGCGCGAATTCCCCGCCTCGCCCGACGCCGCCCTGGACATCGTGTGCTGCGACCACGTGGTCAACGCGATCATCGCCGTCTGCGCCACCGAGCCGACGGTGGGGGAGCCGGAGTTCTACCACGTCTCCACCGGCGCCCGGAACCCGATGACCTTCCGCGAGATCTACGAGTACCTGCGCGAGTACTTCGAGAAGCACCCCTACTCCCGCTCCGACGGCACCGTCGCCCCGCTGGCCACCTGGAAGTTCCCCGGCGAGCAGCCGGTGCTGCGCTTCCTGCAGGTGGCCGAGAAGGCCCACCAGGTGGGCGAGCGCCTGGTCACCTATGCCCCGAGGAGCGAGCGGACCCGCGAGGCCGCGATCCAGCTGGACCGGCAGGGCAAGAACCTGTCCTTCCTGCGCCGCTACCTCAACCTGTACGGGGAGTACCTGCAGAGCCAGGTGCACTTCGTCGACGACTGCACCATGGCGCTGAACAACTCCCTGCACCCCGACGACGTCGCCTCCTTCGCCTTCGACACCTCGGCGGTGGACTGGAAGAGCTACATGCAGGAGATCCACGCGCCGGCCATCACCGACCCGGTGCGTCGCCTGGAGGCGGCGCGCAAGCGTCGCGGCAACCGCGCCAGCACCTTCAAGCAGCTGCGCGCCAGCGAGCCCGGCACCGTCCTGGCCGTCTTCGACCTGGACGGCACGGTGCTCGACACCAATGTCATCGAGACCTACCTGTGGGCCCGCCTGCCCGAGCTCTCGCCCGCCGGTCGGGTGCGCGAGCTCGCCCAGGTGGCGGCCAGCCTGCCCGGCTACCTCGGTGCCGAGCGCCGCGACCGCGCCACCTTCCTGCGCTCCATCTACCGTCGCTATGCCGGCATGCGGATGGACCACCTGGAGTCCTTCGTCGACGAGCAGATCGCCCCCTTCGTCACCGACCGGAGCTCGGCCGAGGCGATCGAGCGCATCAAGGAGCACCGCGAGGCGGGCCACACCACGATCCTGCTCACCGGCGTGATCCGGCCGCTGACCCGCCCGATCGCCGACCTCTTCGACGTCGTGGTGGCGGCCGAGCTGGCCACCGATGCCGACGGGGTCTGCACCGGCTTCCTCACCCACCCGCCGATGGTCGGGGAGTCGCGCTCTGCCTGGCTTCGCCACTACGCGGCCCAGCGGGGCATCGACCTGTCGAAGTCCTTCGCCTATGCCGACTCCCACGTGGACCTGCCGATGCTCAATGCGGTCGGCAACCCCGTGGCCGTGCAGCCCGACGTGGGCCTGCTGCGGGCGGCGCGCAAGAATGGCTGGAGCGTGGTCGACTGGCATGCCGAGCGCACGATCGGACGGCTGCGCCTTCCTCGTCGCAGCCCCCGCGACTAGGGTGGAAGTGTCCGACGACGAGGTCGGGCCCTCGGGAGGTGAGGGGTGTGGACCCCTTCGTTGACGGCAGTCTGGAATGGAGTGCGCTCGCGCTCGACGACCTCGAGGAGCTGGTCGAGCTCTACACCGTGATCGCCTACTTCGACGATCCGGTGCAGGCCCTCGAGGTCGACGAGCTGGCCGGCCACTTCTCGGCGCCGTGCGGCGAGCCCAGTCGCAATGCGGTGGTGGGCCGTGACTCGGCCGGCACCATCGTGGCCTGCGGCTGGAATGTGGTGCGGGCCACCCAGCCCGGGACTCCCGAGATCTGGCTGGCCGGTGGCGTCCACCCCTCCTGGCGGCACAAGGGGATCGGTGCGCGCCTGATGGGGTGGCAGGTGGCCAGGGCACGCGAGTGGCTGGTCGAGGTCCATGCCGAGCATCCCGAGGTCGACCGGGTGCGGCTGTGCTGCCACGTCGAGGCGAAGGGGCAGGCGCAACATACGCTGATGGCGGCGCACGGTTTCAGCCCGCGCCGGTGGTACCTCGACCTGCAGCTGTCCTTCGGCCCCGAGCCCGAGCACTCCGCGCTGCCCCAGGCGCCGGTGGTGGAGGGGGTGGACCTGGTGCCCTACCATCCCCGTCTGGCCGAGGCGGTGCGTGAGGCCCACAACCTGGCCTTTGCCGACAGGGTCGGCCACCGCGAGGTCTCTCGGCAGGAGTGGGAGGACTCCGTCGCCCGCCCCGGCGCCCGCCCCGAGTGGAGCTGGGTCGCCCTGGTGGACGGCCGTGTGGTCGGGCATGCCATGAACTGCCTCGTCGGCGAGGGGAGCGAGGCGCTCGGCTGGACCGACAGGATTGCGGTGCTGCCCAGCTGGCGGGGGCGGGGCCTGGGCACGGCCCTGCTGGCCTGCTCGATCCACACCTTCCACCAGGCCGGACTGGCCGGTGCCGGGGTCGGTGTCGACGCGGAGGAGCCCGATGAGGCCCTGGGGCTGTTCACTCGCAATGGCTACCGGCAACAGGAGGCGGTCATCGCCTTCGAGCGCGAATTACTGCTTGCGGACGCCAGCGAGTAGAATTCGTCGGCAGGATTGTCGACAGAGTTGAGGTAGACGCATGAGCGGTCATTCCAAGTGGGCCACCACCAAGCACAAGAAGGCTGTCATCGACGCCAAGCGCGGCAAGCTCTTCGCCAAGATGATCAAGAACATCGAGGTGGCAGCCCGTCTGGGTGGCGGTGACCCCAGCGGCAACCCCACCCTCTTCGATGCCATCCAGAAGGCCAAGAAGAACTCGGTGCCCAATGACAACATCGACCGCGCCGTCAAGCGTGGCTCTGGTGTCGGCGCCGATGCCGTGAACTACGAGACGATCATGTACGAGGCCTACGGCCAGGCCGGCGTCGCGATCCTGATCGAGTGCCTCACCGACAACCGCAACCGCGCCGTCTCCGAGGTCCGTGTCGCCGTCACCCGCAATGGCGGGACCATCGCCGACGGTGGCTCGGTGCAGCGCCTGTTCGAGCGCAAGGGCGTCGTCACCGTCGCCAAGACCCAAGAGGCTCCGGCCGAAGGTCGCAAGACGGTCACCCGCGAGGTCACCGAGGACGAGCTGCTCGAGGCCACCCTCGAGGCGGATGTCGAGGACGTCACCGACAACGGCGACGAGTTCGAGCTGGTCTGCGATCCCAATGACATGGTCGAGGTCCGCAAGGCCGTCCAGGCCGCCGGCATCGACTACAACTCCGCCGAGGTGGCCTTCGTGCCCACCTTCGGCCAGGTCATCGACGACATGGAGACCGTGCAGAAGATCGAGAGGATCGTCGACGCCCTCGAGGAGTCCGACGACGTGCAGAACGTCTACACCAACGTGGAGCTCAGCCCGGAGCTGCAGGCCAGCCTCGCCGAGGACTGAGTGCTGGGGCACCTGCCCCGGACCGTCCTGGCGCCGTCCGCCCTCGTGGCGCGCGGGGTCAGGTCCTCTCGTCGGCCTCGAGCTTGGGACGCGGCGGGGTGGGTGACTCCCAGTTCATCTTGCGCGAGACCACGCGCACCAGGAAGACCACCGAGACGATGCCCCACTGCCAAGTGGTGTTGAACAGCCCCAGGCGCACGGTGAGGTCCACCAGGATGGCGCCGAAGAGGGCGGGCAAGGCGTAGTACTCGCGGCTGAAGACGCTCGGAACGACACCCGCCATCACGTCGCGCATGACGCCGCCGCCGATGCCGGTGATCAGGCCCACCGTGATCGCCTCGAGCCCGGGGTTGCCGTGGTGGATGGCGGTCAGGGTGCCGGCGACGACGAAGGAACCGAGTCCGGCGGCGTCGGCCACCAGGACGATCTTGCGCAGCCGCTCGACGGTGCCCTCGAACCAGAAGGTGACCAGCCCGCCCAGCAGGGCGACCGAGACCAGCGGCAGGTTGGTGATGTTGCGCGGGGGAGTGATGCCCAGCAGGACGTCGCGGATGATACCACCGCCCAGGGCGGTGACCAGCGCGAGGGTGAGGATGCCGAAGATGTCGAAATGCCGGCGCACGCCCACAAGGCCGCCCGACAGGGCGAAGGCGAACACACCGAAGAGGTCGAGCAGCAGCACCCGACAATCCTAACCGCGCTATCCTTGTCGAAAACCTGTTCGAGATTTCTGTGGGCACGATGTGGGGGAGCGGTCGGTGCGAGTGCTGGGAGTCGACCCGGGCCTGACCCGGTGCGGCATCGGCGTGGTCGACGGCCAGCCAGGCAGGCGACTGGACCTGGTGGCCGTCGGGGTGGTGCGCACCCTCGCCGACCAGGACCATGCCCACCGGCTGCTGGCCATCGAGCAGGGCATCGAGGAATGGTTCCTGGCCAACCGCCCCGATGTGGTGGCCGTCGAGCGCGTCTTCGCCCAGCACAACCTGGCCTCCGTGACCGGAACCAGCCAGGCCGCCGGCATCGCGATGCTCGTCGCGGCCCGCCACTCGGTGCCCGTCGCCCTGCACACCCCGAGCGAGGTGAAGGCAGCCATCACCGGTTCCGGCCGGGCCGACAAGGCGCAGGTGGGCACCATGGTGGCGCACCTGCTGCGGCTCAAGGAGCCCCCGAAACCGGCAGATGCCGCCGACGCCGTGGCGCTGGCCATCTGCCACCTGTGGCGTGGCGTGGCCACCAACCGGCTGGCCGAGGCCGAGCGTGCCGCGCGTGCCCAGAGGCGCCCCAGCAATCCCTACACGGCGCAGGCCCGCCGCGGCCGCGCCCGCTGAAAGCGCTACTGCAAGCCCCCACCACTGCAAGCCCCCACCACTGCAAGCCCCCACCACTGCAAGCCCCCCCACGACAGGAAGCAGAGCATGATCAGCCACCTCACCGGCGCCGTCACCGCCATCGGTGCCAGTGCCGCCGTCATCGACGTCAACGGTTTCGGGATGAAGGCCCTGTGCACGCCCGGCACCCTCGCCGGGCTGCGCCTGGGGCAGGAGGCCACCGTGCACACCTCGATGGTGGTGCGCGAGGACTCGATGACCCTCTACGGCTTCGCCACCGGCGATGAGCGCGACCTGTTCGAGCTGGTGCAGTCGGCCAGCGGCATCGGCCCCAAGATCGCCCAGGCCGTCGTGAGCGTGATGGGCCCCGACGACTTGCGTCGCGCCATCTCCAGCGAGGACCTCACCGCCCTGTGCCGGGTGCCGGGCATTGGACGCAAGGGGGCCCAGCGCATGGTGATCGAGCTGAAGGACAAGGTCAACGCCCTGGGCATGGTGGGCGAGCTTCCCGCCAGCACCGGCGCCGCGGGTCACGCCCTGTGGCGTGACCAGGTCTCGGAGGGGCTCGTGGGGCTCGGCTGGTCGGCCCGCGATGCCGAGGCCGCCTGCGAGTCCGTGGCCCACCTGGTGGAGCAGGATCCGCAGGTGGGCATCGCCGGGCTGATGCGTGCGGCACTGGCCTCACTGGCCCGCAAGTAGGGTTGGGGCCCAGGAAGAGAGGTGCCCGGTGGAACATTCACCCGTCGACCCGCACGCGGAACCCGAGGAGGTGCTGGTCGAGGCGGCCCTGAGGCCGTCGAGCCTGGCCGACTTCGGCGGGCAGCCACGGGTCAGTGACCAGCTGGGGCTGGTGCTGGCCGCCGCCCGACACCGGGGTGCGGTGCCCGACCACGTCCTGCTCTCCGGCCCTCCCGGGCTGGGCAAGACGACGCTGGCCATGATCATCGCCGCCGAGATGGGCTCGCCGCTGCGGATCAGCTCCGGGCCGGCGATCCAGCATGCCGGCGACCTGGCCGCGATCCTGTCCGGCCTGCAGGAGGGGGAGGTCTTCTTCCTCGACGAGATCCACCGGATGAGCCGCCCCGCCGAGGAGATGCTCTACCTGGCGATGGAGGACTTCCGCGTCGATGTCGTGGTCGGCAAGGGGCCGGGCGCCACCGCCATCCCGATCGAGATCCCGCCCTTCACGCTGGTGGGCGCCACCACCAGGGCCGGCCTGCTGCCCGGCCCGCTGCGGGACCGTTTCGGCTTCACCGCCCAGCTGGACTTCTACGCCCCGGAATCGCTGGAGGCCATCGTGCACCGCTCTGCCGGAGTGCTCGACGTCGACCTGGACGACGACTCCGCTCGGGAGATCGCACTGCGCTCGCGCGGCACCCCCCGCATCGCCAACCGGCTGCTGCGCCGGGTGCGCGACTACTCACAGGTGCGCCACGCCGGCCGGGTGGACCGCACCATCACCGCCGAGGCGCTGGAGCTCTACGAGGTGGACCCGTTGGGACTGGACCGCCTCGACCGGGGCGTGCTGCAGGCCCTCTGTACCAAGTTCGGTGGAGGGCCCGTCGGGCTGTCGACGCTGGCGATCGCCGTGGGGGAGGAGACCGAGACCGTCGAGGACGTCGCCGAGCCCTTCCTTGTGCGCCTGGGCTTCCTGATGCGCACGCCCCGCGGCCGGGTGGCGACGGCGGCCGCCTGGCGCCACCTGGGGCTGACCCCGCCCGCCGAACAGGGTCTGTTCGAGAACTGAGTGACCGCTGGGGGGAGTTCACCCCGCCAGGGGCCTGTTGGGTGGGGACTTCAGCTGACCAATGGGTACGCTTGCCGATGGACCACGGCCCGAGCGGGCCGAACAGCCCGGTGCCCTGCGCCCAGACCCACGAGGACCAAGAACGTGCCCACTCCCATGCTCGCCAGCGGTATGACGACAATCCTCTTGCTCCTGGTGGGCATGCTGGTCTTCACCTTCCTGCTGCAGCGCCCGCTCAAGAAGCAGGCCGAGGCCCAGGCCCGGCTGCGCGACTCCCTCGGGCAGGGACAGCGAGTCCTGCTCACCAGCGGGATCTTCGCCACCGTGAACCACGTCGGCACCGAGCAGCTGATCGTCGAGATCGCCCCGGGGGTTGAGGTCAGCTGCACCAAGCAGGCGGTCGTCAAGACCGTCACCCCCGACGAGGAGGAGTTCGAGTTCGCCGACGAGCTGCCGGCCGAGACCGGGACCGAGGTCGAGCCGCTGGAGAGCACCGCGGCTCCGGCCGACCCGACTCCCCGAACCAACTGAGCCCCGGCTCACCCCGACAAGGAAGAACGACTGTGGCAACGAGCACGAGCCGATCCCACCCCGGCCGCACGCTGACCATCTTCCTGATCATCGCTGCGGCGCTGTTCGGGCTGATGGGGCTGGCCAAGACCTGGACCCCTCGACTGGGCCTCGACCTGGCCGGTGGTTCCACCATCACCCTGACCGCCTCCAACACCACCGGAACCGGATCGGTCTCCCAAGCCAACCTGGAACAGGCCAGGATGATCATCCAGAAGCGCGTCGACGGCCTCGGCGTCGGTGAGGCCTCGGTGACCACCCAGGGCAACCAGCACATCGTGGTGAGCGTGCCCAATGTCACCAATGACGACCTCAAGAACATGGTGGGACGCACCGCCCAGCTCATGTTCCGCAATGTCATCGCCGTCGAAGCGGCCGCGCCGGCCCCGTCCGCCTCGCCGTCGAGCGTCGGGCTGCCCACCGCACCGCCCACCCCGCGGGCCAAGAGCACCGGCAAGCTGCTCCCGCTGGACAAGGCGATGAACTACACGCCCACGGCCAGCGACCAGGAGGAGCTGGCCAAGTACACCTGTGACAAGGAGCCGGTCGACGTCATCGACCAGCCGCTGATCACCTGCGACCAGACCGGCCAGGCCAAGTACCTGCTCAGCCCCGTCGTGATCGAGGGCAAACACGTCAAGGAGGCCACCAGCGGCATGCCCCAGGGCACCGTGCAGGTGGCCGTGATGCTGACCTTCGACGACCAGGGCAAGAAGGACTTCGGCGAGGTCACCTCCACCATCGTCAACAAGCAGCAGCCACAGAACCAGAATGCCATCGTCCTGGACGGCAAGGTGGTCTCCGCGCCCGCGATCCAGTCGGCCATTCTCAACGGCCAGGCACAGATCACCGGCGACTTCACCCAGAAGACGGCACAGGACCTGGCGAACATCCTCAACTACGGCGCCCTGCCGTTGAAGTTCGACATCTCCGAGGTGCAGACCGTCAGCCCGACCCTGGGCGGCGAGCAGCTACGCGCCGGCATCATCGCCGGCATCATCGGCCTGCTGCTGGTGATCGTCTACTCGCTGTTCTACTACCGTGGCCTGTCGATCATCGTGGTCGGCTCCCTGGTGATCGCCGCCGCGATCACCTACGCCACCATGGCCCTGCTGGGCGAGGCGGTCGGCTTCGCGCTCAACCTGCCCGGGGTCGCCGGCGCCATCATGGCCATCGGCGTCACCGCCGACTCCTTCATCATCTACTTCGAGCGCATCCGCGACGAGATCCGAGACGGCCGAAGCCTCAGCTCGGCCATCGAAACCGGCTGGAAGAAGGCCCGCGGCACCATCGTGATCGCCGACGGCGTCTCGCTGCTGTCGGCCTTGGTGCTCTTCGTCCTCGCGGTCGGCGCCGTCAAGGGCTTCGCCTTCACCCTGGGCCTGACGACCCTGATCGACATGGCCATCGTCTTCTGGTTCACCAAGCCCCTGATGAGCCTGCTGGGCCGCACCAAGTTCTTCGGCCAGGGCCACAAGCTCTCCGGCCTCGACCCCGAACACATGGGTGTCAGCCGCGCGTCCCTGCTGGGCATCCGCAGCCGCGGCGCCACCGAGGGCACCACCCGACGCCAGACCACTCGCACCACCCGCGCCGCCCGTCGCAGCGATTCCGAGGAGACCCGATGAGCACCGCACACGTCCGCGACGAGGACCTGGGCTCCGGCGAGAGCGCCAGCAACGTTGACTCCCACGGCCGCAAGCTCAGTCTGGCCCACCGCCTCTACACCGGCGACGTCTCCTGGGACTTCGTGGGCCGCTGGAAGCAGTGGTTCCTGGTCTCTGCCGTCGTCATGGGCATCGCCCTTGCCTCGCTGCTGCTGCGCGGCCTCAACCTCGGCATCGAGTTCGAGGGCGGCGTCGACTTCAGCGCCCCCGCCCAGGTCAACTCCCAGACGGTGGGCACGGTCACCGACGCCGTCAAGGCCACCAAGCTGCCCGACATGGACGCAACCCAGGTGCTCACCGTCGGTGAGAAGGAGGTCAAGGTGCAGACCCGCACCCTGACCAATCCGGAGGTCAAGCAGGTGCGCGAAGCCGTCGCCAGCGCCACCGGCACCACCATCGACAAGGTCAACTACTCCCAGATCGGCGCCTCCTGGGGCGAGCAGATCACCAAGCAGAGCCTGCGGGCGCTGGGCGTCTTCCTGGTGCTGGTGAGCCTGTTGATCTGGGCCTACTTCCGGGACTGGAAGATGTCGGTGGCCGCCCTGGTCGCGCTGATGCACGACCTCGTCCTCACCCTGGGCGTCTACTCGATCCTGGGCTTCACCGTCACCCCGGCCAGCATGATCGGCGTGCTGACCATCCTCGGCTACTCGCTGTACGACACCGTGGTGGTCTTCGACAAGGTCCGCGAGAACGTCCGTGACCTGCCCAAGCAGCGCCGCACCTACTCCGAGGCCGCCAACCACGCCGTCAACCAGGTGCTGGTCCGTTCACTCAACACCACCATCATCGGCGTGCTGCCGGTGGCCGCGCTGCTCTTCGCCGGCACCTTCGTGATCGGCTCCGGCCCGCTCAAGGATCTGGGCCTGGCCCTGTTCGTCGGCATGGTGGCCGGCGCCTACTCGTCGATCTTCATCGCGACGCCGCTGCTGGCCCTGCTGCGCGAACGCGAGCCCGCCATGAAGGAGCACCGCGCCAACCTTGAGCGTCGTGCCCAGCGACGCAGCGAGCGCCCGCAGGCACCGCAGGTCAGCGTGCAGGCGGCCACCACCGGCGCCCAGGCCGCCGACCCCACTGGGGCGCCTGCCCCGACCACGCCCACGGTGCGCACGCAGCCCACCCGCACCACGCGCGCCAACCGCAAGCAGAACTGACCCGGGGGAAGAACATGACCGACAACCGTGAACTGATCAGCTCCCTGATCACCGACGTGCCCGACTTCCCCAAGCCGGGGGTCGTCTTCAAGGACATCACGCCGCTGCTGGCCTCTCCCGAGGGCTTCCAGGCGGCCGTCGACGCCATCGTGGAGGCCGCCCCCGGGCCGATCGACGTGGTGGTGGGCATGGAGGCACGTGGCTTCATCTTTGCCGCCCCCGTCGCCGTGGCCCTCGGGGCGGGCTTCGTGCCGGTGCGCAAGCCCGGCAAGCTGCCCCGCCCGGTCTTCGAGGAGGCCTTCGCGCTGGAGTACGGCACCGAGACGCTGACCATGCACCGCGACGCCATCAAGCCCGGTGCCCGCGTTCTGGTCGTGGACGACGTGCTGGCCACGGGCGGTACGATCGGCGCCACGGCAAAGCTGTTGAAGAAGCTCGACGTCAACCTGGTCCACGTGGCCGTGGTGGTGGAACTCAGCTTCCTCGACGGCCGCCGCGTGCTGGACGAGGCGGGCATCGACTCGTTCAGCGCCATCACCACCGTCTGAGCTGCGGCTCAGCCCGAGCCGGAAGGTCAACCGTGAGCAGCGACGGAGTCTACGGACCCTACCGGCAGGGCAGTGCCACGGCCAGCGGGGCCGAGCAGCCACCCCAAGAGGTCGAGCGACCCGGGGACCGCTTCACCAGCGGCCCCGAGTCACCGCGCCTGCGGATGCGCCAGCGCCTGGCCAGGCTGGGGGCACCCAAGGCCACCACCTCGGCCGTGCTCGACCCGCTGTTCAAGGTGGTCAAGGCCAACCACCCCAAGGCCGACCTGCAGCTGCTGGAGCGCGCCTACAACACCGCCGAGCACTACCACCGCGGCCAGACGCGCAAGTCCGGCGATCCCTACATCACCCACCCGCTGGCGGTCACCACCATCCTCGCCGAGCTGGGCATGACCGAGCCCACGCTGGTGGCGGCCCTGCTGCACGACACCGTCGAGGACACCTCCTACACGATGGAGCAGCTGACCGCCGACTTCGGCACCGAGGTCGCGCTGCTGGTCGACGGCGTCACCAAGCTCGACAAGGTGACCTATGGCGAGTCGGCCAAGGCCGAGACGCTGCGCAAGATGGTCATCTCGATGAGCCGCGACATCCGCGTCCTGGTGATCAAGCTGGCCGACCGGCTGCACAACATGCGCACCATCAGCTTCCTTCGCCCCGACAAGCAGGCGCGAATCGCCTCCGAGACACTCGAGATCTTCGCGCCGCTGGCCCACCGCCTGGGCATGAATGCCGTCAAGTGGGAGCTGGAGGACCTCTCCTTCGCCGCCATGCACCCGAAGGTCTACGACGAGATCGTGCACTTGGTGGCCGAGTTCGCCCCGCAGCGCGAGAAGCAGCTGCGCGAGGTGATCAAGCAGGTGGAGGTGGACCTGGCCGCCGCCAACATCAAGGCCACCGTCTACGGCCGTCCGAAGCACTACTACTCGATCTACCAGAAGATGGTCGTGCGCGGCCGCGACTTCCACGACATCTACGACCTCGTGGGCCTGCGGATCCTGGTGGAGACCCCGCGCGACTGCTATGCCGCGCTCGGCGTGATGCACGTGCGCTGGAACCCGCTTCCGGGCCGGTTCAAGGACTACATCGCGATGCCGAAGTACAACATGTACCAGAGCCTGCACACCACGGTGGTGGGTCCGGGCGGCAAGCCGGTGGAGCTGCAGATCCGCACCCACGACATGCACCGCCAGGCAGAGTACGGCGTCGCGGCGCACTGGAAGTACAAGCAGGCCCTGCGCAATCCCGTCGGCGACACCTCCGAGGCCGAGGGCACCGACCTGAGCTGGGTGCACAACCTGAACCAGTGGAGCAAGGAGACCGAGGACCCCACCGAGTTCCTCGACGCGCTGCGCTACGAGATCAACTCCTCCGAGGTCTACGTCTTCACGCCCAAGGGCGACGTGATCGCCCTGCCCGCCGGGGCCACCCCGGTCGACTTCGCCTATGCGGTGCACACCCAGGTGGGCCACCGCTGCGTCGGGGCGCGCGTCAACCGCCGCCTGGTGCCGCTGGAGTCCAAGCTGAACAACGGCGACGTGGTCGACGTGCTCACCAGCAAGGACGAGAATGCCGGCCCCTCGCGTGACTGGCTGAACTTCGTCACCAGCCCGCGGGCCCGCAGCAAGATCAAGGCCCACTTCAGCAAGGAGCGACGCGAGGAGGCCATCGAGCGCGGAAAGGAGGACCTGGCCCGCCAGATGCGCAAGTCGGGGCTGCCCCTGCAGCGCATCCTCACCGCCGAACACCTCACCAGCGTCGCCGACACGATGCGCCTGGGCGACATCCCCGGCCTCTACGCCGCGATCGGGGAGAAGACCGTCAGCGCACAGGCCGTGGTGCACCGCCTGATCGCGATGGAGGGTGGCGTCGAGGCGGCCCGGGAGGACGCCCTGGAGGAGCAGCCGCTGGGTCGGCGCCGCCACCGCTCAGAACGCTCCGGCAGCGGCGTGGTGGTGGACGGCGATCCCAGCGTCTACGTCAAGCTCGCCAAGTGCTGCACCCCGATGCCCGGCGACGAGATCCTCGGCTTCGTCACCCGCGGCGACGGGGTTAGCGTGCATCGTCGTGACTGCACCAATGCCGGCAACCTGCTCAACAATCCCGAGCGGATCGTCCCGGTGGACTGGGACTCCACGAGTGACAAGGCCTACCTGGTCAATGTGCAGATCGAGGGACTGGACCGTCCCGGGGCCTTCGCCGACATCAGCCGGATGCTGGCCGACCAGCACGTCAGCATCGCCAATGCCAGCATGAGCGCCACCAGCGGCCAGCTCTACACCATGAAGGTGGGCTTCGAGTCGGCCGATCCGTCGCACCTGGAGCACGTGCTGTCCAGCCTGCGCCGCGTCCCCGGCGTCTATGACGTCTTCCGCGTCAGGAACTGAGCCGCCGGGCCCTTGCCAGGCCTGGGAGCCCTCACCGGGCACGGGGGCGCTCTGCTTGCGGGGAGAGTGGAGTCGGGGTTCGGGCGCGGCAGCGTCAAACGCGACCGAGCGCGACAATGCCCGACGAAGGAGGGCGTGCGCGAGGGAGTCGAGCTGCAAGCCCGGCACCCCGACGCACCGACCCTGCCATCCCGAAGCACGACGGCGCCCCGTCACCCACGAGCGGTGACGGGGCGCCGTCCTGCTGCTGCGTATCAGGCCTTGAACTCGTCCAGCGCCTTCTGCGCCTGCTCCAGCAGGGACTCGTTGAAGGTGATCGAGGAGCGCACCTCGGCCGCCTTCTTGTCCTTGCCCTCGGCCTCGAGCTTCTCGGCCTGCTTGTTCAGCTTCTCGATCTGCGAGCTGAACATGGCCACGGTGTCGGCGGCGCGTTGACGGGCCTCGGGGTCGGTGCGACGCCACTCCTCGGCCTCGGCCTCCTTGACGGCGGACTCCAGCTTGCGCACGCGGGCATCGAGGGGACGGATCGCATCGCGCGGCACCTTGCCGTGCTCGTTGAACTTCGACAGGAAGTCACGGAACTGGGCGCGTGCCGTGGCCAGGTCGGTCACTGGGAGGATGGTCTTCTCGGCCTCGTCCAGCAGCGCCTCCTTGGCCTGCTGGTTGCCGATGAACTCCTTGTCCTGCTCGGCCATGGCGGCGTCGCGGGCGGCGAAGAACTCGTCCTGGATGCCGCGGAAAGTGGTCCACAGCTTGTCGTCCTCGGCGCGCGGGGCGGAGCCGGCGGCCTTCCAACGGGCCATCAGGTCGCGGAAGGCACCCGCGGTGGGGCCCCATTCGGTGGAGGTGGCCAGCGGACGGGCCTCCTCGATGATGGCCTCCTTGAGCTGCTTGGCACCCTCACGCTTCTTGTTCTGCTCGGCGAACTGCGCCTTGCGACGGCGCGTGTAGGTGGTGCGGGCGCTGGAGAAGCGGTGCCACAGGGCGTCATCGGTGGCGCGGTCGATGCGCGGCAGCGCCTTCCACTCCTCCAACAGGGCACGGAAGCGGTTCACGCCACCGCGCCAGTCATGGCCCTGGGCCAGCTTCTCGGCCTCGGAGACCATCCGCTCCTTCTCGGCCCGGGCGGCCTCGGCCGCCTTCGCCTTCTCGGCCTTCTTCTGCTCGGCCTGCGCGTCCAGCGCGGGGGCCAGGGCGTCCAGGCGGGTCACCAGGCCGGCCAGGTCGCCGACGGCATTGGCGTCGACGATGTTCTTGCGGTGGGAGTTGATCGACTTGCGAGCCTCCTCCACGCCGAGATTGCCCGAGGTGACGCGGGACTCCAGGAGGGCCACCTCCGTCTCGAGTGCCTGGAAACGCCTCACGTAGAAGGCGAGGGCTTCGGAGGGCTCGACGTCGGGAACCTGGCCGACACGCCGCTCACCCTCGGGAGTGATGACGTAGACGGTGCCGTCGTCTTCAACGCGACCGAAGGGATTCGGACCTGCAGTTTCGCTCATGGTTCCATCTTGCCCGATATGGTGCCGGTTGTGCTCATTGCCTCCTTCCCTTCCGGCCCGTGGCAGACCAATTGTTATCTGCTCGCCCCCTCCGAGAACGGCCCGTGCGTGGTCGTCGACCCCGGTGTCGATGCCGCGGACGGCGTCCGGCGGGGCCTGGCGCAGTACGGACTGACCGTCGACGCCGTCCTGCTGACCCACGGCCACGCCGACCACGTCGCCGCCGCCCGCGAGATCGCCGACGAGGCCAATGTGCCCGTCTGGATCCACGAGGCCGATGAGGACCTGCTGGCCCATCCGATGCGCGCCATGTCGGAACAGGCCCGCGGCATCCTCGAGACGCTCTACGGCAGCACCGAGTTCACCCCGCCGGCCGACGTGCGCCATCTGGATGGGGAGTTCACCGCCGGTGGGATGCGTTTCGCCACCCGCCATGCCCCCGGGCACACCCCGGGCTGCACGCTGCTGCTGCCGCAGCTGGATGATGCCCGGTTGTGCTTCAGCGGCGATGTCGTCTTCGCCGGCTCGATCGGGCGCACCGACATGCCGCGCGGGGACGCCTTCGTGATGGCGAGTAGCCTTGCGACCCAGGTGCTCACCCTGGACGACGACCTCCACCTGCTGCCCGGGCACGGCTCCACCACCACCGTGGGGGCCGAGCGCACCACCAACCCATGGCTTCAGCCCCACCAACTGGTGGCCCTTCAGAACCAGACCGATGGAAGTGATCTGTGATGGCCCGTCCCAAGCCGCTGTCCGGTTTCCCCGAGTTCCTGCCCGCAGGACGCATGGTGGAGACCGCCGTGCTCGACATCCTGCGCGAGACCTTCGAGCTGCACGGCTATGCCAACATCGAGACCCGCGCCGTCGAGACCATGGAGACTCTGACCCGCAAGGGTGAAATCACCAAGGAGGTGTACGTGGTGCGGCGCCTGCACGCCGACCCCGCGACCCCCGACAAGGACAACCTGGGCCTCCATTTCGACCTGACGGTGCCCTTCGCCCGCTATGTCCTGGAGAATGCCGGCCACCTTGCCTTCCCCTTCCGCCGCTACCAGGTGCAGAAGGTCTGGCGCGGCGAGCGCCCCCAGGAGGGCCGCTACCGCGAATTCCTGCAGGCCGACATCGACGTCGTGGGCCAGGACCAGCTGCCCGAGCACTTTGACGTCGAGGCCCCCGTGGTGATGCTCGAGGCGCTGGAGCGCATGCACGTCGAGCTCGGCCTGCCGCAGGCGCTGATGCACGTCAACAACCGCAAGCTCGCCGAGGGCTTCTACCGCGGGCTGGGCATCGGGCAGGAGGGTGGCGCCTTCGAACAGGTCAGCACCCTGGACGTGCTGCAGCGCGTCGACAAGTTCGACAAGATCGGCGGCCCGGCCGTCGCCGAACTGCTCACCGGCGAGCTGGAGCTCTCGCAGGAGGTCGCCGAGCAGTGCGTCGCCCTGGCCGGGATCTGCACCCCCGACGACTCCTTCGTTGAGCAGGTGCGCTCCCTGGGCGTCGAGCACGAGATGCTCGACGAGGGCCTGGAGCTGCTGCGCCGCGTGGTGCTGGCCGCCAACAAGCGGGTTCCCGGACGCATCGTCGCCGACCTCAAGATCGCGCGCGGCCTGGACTACTACACCGGCACCGTCTACGAGACCGAGCTGGTGGGCCACGAGAAGCTCGGCTCGATCAGCTCCGGCGGCCGCTACGACTCGCTGGCCAGCGACGGGAAGACCACCTTCCCCGGCGTCGGCATCTCGCTGGGCGTCACCCGCCTCCTCGGCCCGCTGATCACCAAGAAGCAGATCGAGGCCTCCCGCAGCGTCCCCAGTGCCGTGCTGGTGGCCGTCGACGACGAGCAGAGCCGCGACGTCGCCGAGGAGGTGGCCGCCGCCCTGCGCGCGCGCCGCATCCCCTGCGAGGTGGCGCCCAAGGCAGACAAGTTCGGCAAGCAGATCAAGCACGCCGACCGTCGCGGCATCCCCTTCGTCTGGTTCGGTGGCCTGACCGGGCAGGTCAAGGACATCCGCAGTGGCGAGCAGGCCGACGCTCAGGCCAACAGCTGGGAGCTTCCCGAGGCCGATCGTCGCCCCACCATCACCACCAACCTGGGCTGAGCCCAGGGCACCTGCCGATAGTCTCGAGGCATGGATTTCCCGCCGCTGACCCTCGCCGTGCTGACCTACCACCGCAACGACCTGCTGCGCTCCGCGCTGCCCCTGCTGGCCGCCCAGGTGGCCCAGGCCGTCGAGGCAGGCCATGCGGCACGCCTGGTGGTCGTCGACAACTCTCCCGAGGGCGAGGCCCGCGAGGTGGTGGAGGCCCACGCCACGTCGGTCGACGTGCGCTATGTGCACGAACCCACCCCCGGCCTGGCGGCGGCCCGCAACCGGGCCCTCGACGAGGCCGAGGGAACGCGCCTGTTCTGTTTCATCGACGACGACGAGACCCCCGGCGAGGGTTGGCTGCTGGACCTGGTGGCCTGCTGGCGACGCACCGGGGCCAGCGCCGTCAGCGGACCGGTCCGCTCGCTGCCGGAGACGCCGCTGGATGCCTGGACCGAGGGGACGGGCCTGTTCGCGCGGCCGACGCGCCCCACCGGCAGCCCCCGCCCGGGCATGGCCAGCAACAACCTGCTGCTCGACCTCGACTTCGTGCGACGCCACCAGATCCGATTCGATGAGCGCTTCGGATTCACCGGCGGTGAGGACTCCAAGTTCGGCCAGGACCTGCAGGCCGCCGGTGGCCGCATCGTGTGGTGCGACGAGGCGGAGGTGAGCGAGGTGGTGCCCGCCGCCCGGCTGGAGCGCGACTGGATCCGCCAGCGCCTGACCCGTTTCGGGGAGTCCTGGGTGCGCGCCCGCTCCATCGACATGACCGGGCGCGAGGCCGCGCTCTTCCGTGCGCGCACCGCGGCGCAGGGTTCGGCGAAGGTGGCGAAGGCCCGGGCCCAGCTGGGGCTCGCCCGTCGCCGTGGCGACGAGCGAGCCCAGGGTGCCGCCGAGGCCGAGCTGGCCGGTGGCCTGGGGATGGTGCGCGGTGCTGCCGGCGTGAACCGCCAGGAGTACGGGCGCTCCTGAGCCTCAGACCAGGGGCAGGCAGACCTCGGTGACCAGTTCGGCGGGCGAGACCTGGTCCGGGGTGGTCAGGTAGAGGTTGAAGGCCTTGTCCTGAGGCAGGTCGCCACTGCGTGGCCGCAGCCCCTCGGCCTGCACCACGTCCGTGATCCGGTCGTGGGCGTGGCTGATCCGGTCGTAGGGGCCGTGGACGGTGGCGACCAGGCAGTCCCGCTCGGGCAGTTCCAGCACCTGGAGGGGCCCCTCGACCGTGGTGCCGGCCTCGACCGGCAGGAAGACCGACAGGTCCACGTCGCGCTCGGTGTACTCCTGGTCGTGCTCGATGACGCCGCAGGGACCGACCGGACGGACTTGCTGGTCTTCGACCTGGGGCATCATCTGCTGCCACAGCTGGCCCTCGTCGGAATAGGTCGGGACCGTGCCGCGCAGGGCGACGACGGTCATGGCGGGCATCGTGCGGGCTTCGACGGTGATGGGCATGGTGTCTCCTTCGAGCAGGTGGTTGATGAGGGTGAGCCGACCTCGGGCGGCGGCAAGCTCCCGGGTGAGTGCGTCGCGCTGCAGGGCGAGGGCGCTGGTCCAGGCGGGGGTGCCGCGGGCCGCGAGCAGGGCGCTGATGGCGGAGACCCCGAAGCCGACGTCGCGCAGGGTGCGGATGTCGGTGGCCTCGCGCAGCTGGCCGGGGGAGTAGTGGCGGTATCCCGTCCAGGGGTCGACGGCGGCGGGCACCAGGACGCCGGTGGCGTCGTAGTGGCGCAGCATGCGCACCGACAGGCGGGTCAGGCGGCTGAACTGTCCAATGGTGACGAGTGTGGTCTGGGCCATGACCCAAGGCTGCTCCCTGACACCGTGTGAGGTTCAAGGTCCGCCGTTCGGGGCCGGGATGTGCCCCTGACTGCTGGAATTGCACTCCAGGCGGCGCACGACACGTTCAAATGTCATCCGTGGCCATATGTGCTGCAATTCCAGTGCCACGGCCCGGGACCAGAGCCCTCCCGGATGTACAGTCGACGACGCACGATCAAGCACCACCGGGAGGAGCTGGCCCATGGAGGGCAAGGCACTGCAGGAGCGGGCGGCACGACGGGCGCAGGAGTTGCCGTGCTCCGAACTGACCCACCCCTTCGGTGAGGACTGGGACGTCTTCAAGGTGCGTGGCAAGGTCTTCATGCTCCAGACCGGGATCACCGACGAACCGATCGTGGTGCTCAAGACGGAACCACACGAGTCGGTGGCGCTGCGCGCCGAGTACCCCGACGTGACCCCCGGCTACCACATGAACAAGAAGCACTGGATCACCCTGCACCCCGGAGGCAGGCTCGATGCCGAGCAGGCGGACGAGCTGGTCACCGACTCCTACCTGCTCGTGGTCGGGGGACTTCCCCGCGCCCAGCAGCCGGTCAATCCCGAGACCTTCGGCGTGACTGCGTGAGCCTCGACGGCGAACAGCTCCAGGACCGCGCGCGGGTCACGGCCCGCGCCCTGCCGCGGGTCCAGGAGGGCTACCCCCTCACCGCCACCCTGCAGTGCTTCACGGTGTCCGGGCGGGTCTTCCTCATCGTCACCGAGGATCCCGAGCTCCCGATCATCACGGTGAAGAGCGAGCCCGAGGTGGGCCGTGCCCTCGCGGCCCAGTACGAGAGGGTGGCGCCGGGGCGCTACTTCAGCAAGCGGCACTGGATCTCGGTGGCGCCCGGCGAGGGGATCACCGACGAACTGGTCGCCGATCTGGTGCAGGACTCCTGGGACCTGGTGGTCGAAGGGGTTCCCAGAGCTGCCCGCTCCCGCCGGGGCGAGTGAGATCCCTCCCGGCCACCCGGAACTCAGGGGCCCAGCAGGGCAGTGCCCACCACCCACCAGAAGGGCAGGGCGGCGAGCCCGGCACAGACGGCCAGGGCCGCCCAGACGGTGCGACCCGAGCGCGGCACAGCCTTCTCTGCGAAGGTCAAGGCTCCACCCAGCACCCCGATGGCGATGGGCATCAGCGCCCACCACTCGCTGACCACCTGCGGGTTGACGCCGAAGGCCCAGTCGAGCAGGGCGCCCCCGGGCAGCCAGACCAGGGCGAGGACGATCGTGGCCAGGGCAACCCGGCTCACACCCCGCTCGGCACGCCAGGGCTCGGTGGGTGCGGGGTCGGGATGGGAGGACTGGTCAACGTCGATCATCGGGTCCACCTCGGCTTTCACATGGCTGCGGGGCCGCACAGGACGGCCGGATGGTGCTCAGGCCAGTCCCTGGGGCCTGCTCACGGGACGAGGCCCCGCCGTGCCGGACAGGTCTTGGTCCCAGAGCGTACCGGAGACGCGCCAATGGCCATCTGGAGGCTTCCGGTTGTCCCCAGAACACGGTTCTTCCGGCTCCTGGAGATGCTCAATAGCGTGGATCGCGGGACGACCTGGTCGCCCACACCCCACCCCTTGGAAGAGCACCATGAAGCATCTCACCGGCGGCCTTGCCGCACTCGTCCTGATCGCCTCCGCAGTCCCTGGCGTCGCGATGGCCGCGCCCACCGACACCACCGGACCGGCCGGTGGCACCGGCCTCGACCTGGCCCAGAGCCGCGCCCACTACACGCCCGGCGACCACGACTACTGGACCCAGCCCAACCAATCGCACCGCGCCAATGCCGCCAAGCACCGCCTGTCGGGCTACCAGGCCCTTTCCCTGCGGGGCGAGGCCGCAAAGCAGGCCATCAAGCGCGCGATCTCGGCCAGCAGCCCGGTGCCGATCGGCATGCAGATCCGCCAGAGCTTCAACGACGTCTCCCCGCAGAATCCTGGTACCGCGCGGCTGGCGGCGTCACCGGAGGCCACGAGACGACCATCATCGGCTACGACGCCCAGGGTGTCACCGTGGCGAACTCCTGGGGCCAGAATTGGGGCAACGGCGGGTTCTACAAGATGGTCTGGGACTTCGTGAACTGGGCAGACCTGACCGAGATGCACGCGATGGGTGCCGTCGTCGGTGGCAAGCCCCTGCCCAGCCCCGACCAGACGCCCCAGCCCTCTCCGGCGCCCACCCCGGCCCCGAAGCCCGAACCCACCCCGAAGCCCGAACCCACCCCGAAGCCCGACCCGGCTCCCAAGCCTGGCAGGAATGCCGTGACCAATGGCGGCTTCGAGGACGGCCAGGCTCCCTGGCAGGGCAACCAGAACCGGGTCAACACCAACCAGGCCCAGCCCGCCCGCACGGGCAAGGGCAAGCTCTGGCTCGGTGGCGTGGGTCGCGCCAACAAGACCTACATGGGCCAGAAGGTGACAGTGCCCGCCAGTGGCACCCTCACCTTCTGGGTGCACGTCGACACCGACGAGACCGAGGGCAGGGCCTTCGACACCGCCCGGGGGGACCTGGTCGACGACAACGGTGCCGGCTCGGTGCTGGTCCGCCTGTCCAACCTGGATGCCAAGGATGGCTACCAGACGAGGACTGTCGACCTGTCGAAGTTCGCCGGACGCAGCATGTGGCTGCGCTTCGCGGCCTTCGAGGACGGCAACACTCGCAGCGGCTTCGTCTTCGATGACGTCTCGATCGCCTGATCCACGACGAACGCGGTACGAGGGCCGGCCACCCGCGGGGTGGCCGGCCCTCGGCCTGCTGCCAAGGGGTCGCCTCAGCGTCGGGAGGTGAGCGCAGCGACCCCCACCGCTCCGACGATGACGCCTGCGAAGAAGCTCGGGGCCATGTAGCGCACACGCCAGCGCACCAGGTGGAAGCCCTGCCAGGCCAGCCAGAGCAGGCCGGCGGCCACCAGCAGGGCCAACAGAGTAGGAACAGCGGACGACTTCATGCCGCAAATCATAGTGCCGCGGCGCCAGCCGAAGGCCGCGCCGGGGCGGCCCGATGCAATAGGCTGGCCGCTGCACCCGTCGGGCCGCGCACCGTCTATGCGCAGGCCCCAGAAAGGAATACGCATGCTGCGCACCCACGAAGCCGCCACCTTGTCCAAGGCTGACGTCGGCTCCACCGTCACCCTCGCCGGATGGGTCGCCAAGCGCCGCGACCACGGCGGCGTCGCCTTCATTGACCTGCGTGACGCCTCCGGCATCGTCCAGGTGGTCGTCCGCGACGAGTACCTCGAGAAGGCCGGCATCCACGACCTGCGCAACGAGTTCTGCATCAAGGTGACCGGTGTCGTCGATGCCCGAACCGAGGAGAACCTCAACCCCAACATCGCCACCGGCGAGATCGAGGTCGCCATCCGCGACCTCGAGGTGCTCAATGCCGCCGCGGCTCTGCCCTTCCAGATCGACGAGCGCACCGGCGTCGGCGAGGACGCCCGCTTGAAGTACCGCTACCTTGACCTGCGTCGCCCGCGCATGCACGACGCGATGGTGCTGCGCTCCCAGGTGACGCACACGATTCGTCGCGTGCTGGACGAGGAGCGCTTCTACGACGTCGAGACCCCGACGCTGACCCGCTCCACCCCCGAGGGCGCCCGTGACTTCCTGGTGCCGGCCCGTCTTCACCCGGGCAGCTGGTACGCGCTGCCGCAGAGCCCGCAGCTGTTCAAGCAGCTGCTGATGGTGGCCGGCATGGAGCGCTACTACCAGATCGCGCGCTGCTACCGCGACGAGGACTTCCGCGCCGACCGCCAGCCCGAGTTCACCCAGCTCGACATCGAGATGAGCTTCGTCGACCAGGACGACGTGATCGCGCTGGCAGAGAAGGTGATGGCGGCCTGCTTCAAGCTGATCGACGTGGAGCTGCCCACCCCGCTGCCGCGCATGACCTGGCACGACGCGATGGACAACTACGGTTCCGACAAGCCCGACCTGCGCTTCGACCTCAAGATCCGCGAGCTCACCGAGTTCTTCGCCGAGACCCCTTTCCGCGTCTTCCAGAACCCCTACGTCGGTTGCGTGGTCATGCCGGGCGGGGCCTCGCTGCCGCGTCGCCAGTTCGATGCCTGGCAGGAGTGGGCCAAGCAGCGCGGCGCCAAGGGGCTGGCCTACATCACGGTCCAGGACGACGGCGAGCTGGGTGGCCCGGTGGCCAAGAACATCTCCGAGATGGAGAAGGCCGGCATTGCCGAGGCCGCCGGTGCCAAGCCGGGTGATGCCATCTTCTTCGCCGCCGGTGAGCGCGAGTCCTCCCAGGAGTTGCTGGGTGCGGCCCGCCTGGAGATCGGCAAGCGGTGCAACCTGATCGACGAGGACGCCTGGAGCTTCCTGTGGGTGGTCGACGCCCCGATGTTCAAGTCGACCGCCGCGGCGACCGCCTCGGGCGATGTGGCCCTGGGCAACTCGAAGTGGACCGCGGTGCACCACGCCTTCACCTCCCCGAAGCCCGAGCACCTGGACAGCTTCGACACCGACCCCGGCTCGGCGCTGTCCTACGGCTACGACTTCGTCTGCAACGGCAATGAGGTGGGCGGCGGCTCGATCCGTATCCACCAGCCCGATGTGCAGCAGCGCGTCTTCAGCGTGATGGGCATCAGCGAACAGGAGGCCAAGGAGAAGTTCGGCTTCCTGCTCGACGCCTTCGCCTTCGGTGCCCCGCCGCACGGTGGCATCGCCTTCGGCCTGGACCGCCTGGTGATGCTGCTCGGCGGCTTCGACACGATCCGCGACGTGATCGCCTTCCCGAAGTCGGGCGGCGGCTTCGACCCGCTCACCCAGGCGCCGGCGCCGATCACCATCCAGCAGCGCCGCGAGGCGGGCGTGGATGCCAAGCCGAAGAAGGACGAGGCCAAGGACGCCGAGAAGGCGGACAAGGCGCAGAAGTCCGAGGCAGCAGAGCAGAAGGCCCGGCCGGCCGACCCGAGCTGATCGGAACCAACCCAGCGACGACTCGCCCCCCGGTACCTTCAGGTACCGGGGGCGAGTCGTCTGCACGTCCGGCCAGCACCACCCAGCGCCGCGGGCACATAGGCTGTGCGGCATGCGCGGTGAATACAAGGTGCCGGGCGGCAAGCTGGTCGCCGTCGACGTCGAGGTGGAGGACGGGCGCCTGGTGCGTCCGCTGGTGCACGGGGACTTCTTCCTCGAACCCGACGATGCCCTCGACGACATCACCGGCGCCCTCGACGGCCTGCCGGAGGACTCGTCGGTCTCCGACATCCGCCAGGCGGTCAACGAGTCACTGCGCCCCCAGGCGCGGCTGATCGGTTTCGACTCCGAGGCCATCGGCGTCGCGGTGCGCCGGGCGCTGGGCAGTGCCTCGAGCTGGGAGGACCTCACCTTCGACGTGATCCGTCCGGTGAAACTGGACCCCAAGCTGCACGTCGCCCTCGACGAGGTGATCGCCAAGCGGGTGGCCCGCGGCGAGGCGAACCCGAACTTCCGCTTCTGGGACTGGGAGCGCCCGCTGGTGGTGATCGGCTCCTTCCAGAGCTACCGCAACGAGATCGACGACGAGGCCCGCGCCGGGCACGGCATCGAGGTGGTGCGGCGCATCACCGGCGGCGGCGCCATGTTCATGGAGGAGGGCAACTGCATCACCTACTCACTGGTGGTGCCCGGCTCGCTGGTGGAGGGGCTGAGCTATGAGCAGTCCTACAAGTACCTCGACACCTGGGTGATCGGCGCCCTGGCGGAGCTGGGCGTCAATGCCCGCTATGTGCCGCTCAACGACATCGCCTCCGACAAGGGCAAGATCGGCGGGGCGGCGCAGCGTCGCCTGGTCAACGGCACGGTGCTGCACCACGTCACTGCCTCCTACGACATCGACGCCGACAAGATGCTTCAGGTGCTGCGCATCGGCCGCGAGAAGCTCTCCGACAAGGGCATCAAGTCGGCCAACAAGCGCGTCGACCCGATGCGCTCCCAGACCGGCATGACCCGTGAGGCGATCATCGACAGCTTCCTGGCCTACTTCGAGAAGCAGTACCGCTGCGTGGAGCGTGACTACACCGACGACGAGCTGGCCGAGGCCGCCGAGCTGGTGCGCACGAAGTTCTCGACCGAGCAGTGGGTCAAGCGGGTGCCGTGAGCCTCAGCCTTCGCTGAGGCGGCCGTCGCGCACGTGGACGATGCGGTCGACCTGGGCGGTGAGCTCTGCGTCGTGGGTCACCATCACGGTGGCCGGACCGAGCTCGCGGGTCACCTCGGCCAGCAGGGCGACGATGCGCTCGGAGGCCTGCTGGTCGAGGGCACTGGTGGGTTCGTCGACCAGTAGCAGCGAGGGTTCACCGACCAGGGCTCGGGCGATGGCCACGCGCTGGCGCTGGCCACCCGACAGCTGGTGGGCGCGGCGCCCCTCGAGCCCTTCGAGGCCCACCCGGCCCAGCAGCTCGGTCGCCCGGCCACGGGCCTCGCGCAACTGACCGCGGCGCACGCCGGCCAGGTGCAGGGGCAGCAGCACGTTCTCCAGGCTCGTCAGGCTCGCCATCAGGTTGGGCTGCTGGAAGACGATGCCCGCGCGCTCGCGTCGCACCGCCGCTCGCTCGTCGTCACCCAGCTCGTCCAGGCGCGTGCCCGCGATGGTGACGCGGCCCTCGTCGGGGGTGATCAGTCCCGCCGAGGCCGACAGCAGGGTCGACTTGCCCGACCCGGACGGGCCGACAACGGCGAGGAAGGTGCCGGGCTGCACCGACAGGCTGGCCCGGTCCAGGGCGGTGTGGAAGCGCGGGCTGCCGTCCGGATTGGTGCCGTCGGGGTGGCGGACGGTCACCTGGTCCAGCTGCAGGGCGGCGGTGGCCAGCTCGGCGTGGCGCGGGCGGGGCGGGTCGAGTGTGAGTGTCATCAGGAGTCCTTCGTGGTGAGGTTCGGGATCAGTTGCCACCGAGGGCGAGCAGCGGGTCGACGGTGGTGACGCGCCGGGTGGCCAGCACCGAACCGGCCAGGCCGATCAGCGCGACCCCGAGCGGGGGCAGCAGGGTGGTGGCGGCCACCACCTGGACGGGCACAATGCCCTTCACGGCAAGGGCGACGGCGCTGCCAGCCACTGCGCCGACGAGGGCGCCGACGGCCAGCAGGATCGCGGCCTGGCCGAGCGAGTCACCCAGCACATAGCGTCGCGAGGCACCCAGGGCGCGCAGCACCGCGATGTCGCGGGTGCGCTGGATCGTCCACACGCTGAGGAAGGCGACCACCACCAGGGCGGTGATGCCGTACAGGAAAGCCTGGATCATCACCAGCGAACCTCGCTCGGAGGCGTAGCCCGGGAGGGCATCCAGCATGGCCTTGCCGCTGACCGGCTCGAGTCCCGCCACCGCAGCACCTGGCATGTCGGTGCCGGTGGGGACGAGCATGGAGGTGGCCTGCCCCTTGGGGGCGTGGGCCAGCTGGTTGGCGGTGGTCGTCGTCGTCCACGCGACGGCCGCGTGCGAGTACCAGTGGGTGGCCTCGGTGCTGGCCACCGTCAGTGGGTTGCCATTGAGTTCCACCCGGTTGCCCACGGTGACGCCCTCGGTGACCTCCTCGGGCAGCAGCACCTGTCCGTCGGCAAGGCGCAGTCCCATGGAGCGGGCCGTGGCGCCCCGGGGATCGAGGCCCATCACGGCGACCTGGGCGGTGCGTCCATCCACCTGCATCCGGGCGCGAGTGACGACGAATGGTTCGGAGCCGGGCACGGCCTTCCGCACCCGATCGGCTGTGGACGCCTCGACGGCCGAGTCGGCCCAGCCGAGCTGGTCCCCGCTGGGGGCCAGCAGCGCGCCCTGCACGGGAAGCGACTCCAGGGCCGAGGTGCTCTGCTGGCCCAGTCCGCGGGTCAGCGCGGACAGCACCACCAGCAGCAGGGTCACCAGAGCGACCACGCCGGTCATCAACAGGAAGCGGCCCTTGGCGAAGCGGATGTCACGAAGTGCGAGGAACATGTCATCCATTCCATCCGCACAAGGCCTCGTACCCATCGCCCATGGCCCGCACCCGTCGGAACCGAAGGGGGGAGCGTGGAGTCATCCTTTTGGATGATCGGCGCCCCGACGGGGCCGGGCAGTCCTGGTGCACCCGGCCTTCCGCCTACTGTTGGAGCCATGGGGCAGATGACCACGACCGCTCGCAGCGCCCGCCGGCTCAGCACCATGGTGCGTCATTCCAGCCATCTCTTCTTCGGGCTGCTCTGGGTGGTGGCGATGGCCACCCACCTGCGCCGCCATGACGGGCCTGCCGCCACCCTGCTCGGCGGTGCGTTGCTGGTCACCTACCTGGGCGGCCTGTTGGTGCAGTCCCGCCGACCGGACCATGCCCGACGACCACTGCTCGGACGGTTGTGGGTGCTGGCCCTGGCGCTGTTGTGGGCTGCGGCATCGGCCGTCTCTGGAGCCTGGGTCTGGCTGGTCTTCCCGATCTTCTTCCTCGTCCTGTTCATCTGGCCGAGCCCCACCTGCTGGCTGCTGTTGGCCGGGCTGACCCTGTGGGCGGGGCTGTCACCCCTGACGCGTGGGGAGGGCCTCGCCGTCGGCAAGCTGTTGGGCCCGGCACTGGGGGCGGGCGCCGCAGTCATCGCCTGGACGATCGGCCGCCAACTGCACCGTGATGCCCTGGCCCAGCAGCAGCTGGCCGAACAGGTGCTGCAGGCCCAGGACGAGCTGCTGGCCACCGAGAAGGCCCGTGCCCGCGCCGTCGAACGCGAAGGCCTGGCCCGTGACCTGCACGACACCCTGGCGCAGGGACTCAACTCCATCGTCATGCTGTCCCGCTCGGCCGCTGCCGAGCACCCAGAGGCCGGCGGGCAGCTGGCCGTGATCGAACAGACTGCCCGCGAGAACCTGGTCCAGGCCCGCCAGTTGGTGCACCGCCTCACCCGGGAGGAGAGCCGCGACCTGCGCGAGGCCCTCACCGAGCTCGTCGAGGCCACCGCCCGTCGCGAGCGGGCCATCGGGTCCGGACTGGAGGTGCGGCTGTCGGTCAGCGGCGACGAGGGACCCGTCGGCCCCGAGGTGCAGCAGGTCGTGGTGATGGCCACCCGTTCCCTGCTCGCCAATGTCGTCCAGCACGCCCAGGCGCGCACCTGTGTGGTCAGCCTTGCCTGGTTCGACGATGCGCTCGCCCTCGACGTCGTTGACAACGGTGTCGGTCTGGCGACCGACCACGCCGACGGCTTCGGGCTGTCGGCGTTGCGTTCCCGCGTCGAGACCGTCCGCGGCACCATCTCGGTGGAGTCGGAGCCGGGTGGCGGTACCTGCGTCGGGCTGCACCTACCCCTCTCTCGTCCCGACCATGGCAAGGAGCTGTGATGACACCCCCCGTTCGTGTCCTGGTCTGTGACGACCATCCGATCGTCCGCTCCGGGCTGATCGGTCTGCTCGAGCAGGAGCCGCGGCTTGAGGTCGTCGGCCAGGCAGGCACCTCCGCCGAGTGCCTGCGGTGGGTCAACGAGATCGTCACCACCGGTGGGGGAGTCGACGTCGTCCTGATGGACCTGAACCTTGGCGAGGGCCCCGACGGGATCCACGCCACCCGGGAGCTGACGAAGCGCGGGGTGCCGGTGCTGGTGGTGACGACCTTCGACTCCGAGGCCGACATCCTCGATGCGCTGGAGGCCGGTGCGCGGGGATATGTGCTCAAGGACGTGCCCACCGATGCCCTGGTCGCGGCGGTGCTGGACGCGGCGGCCGGCCGCACCGTGCTGTCGCCCGAGGTGCAGCAGCGGCTGGTGGAGCGCACCATGCGCCCGTCCACCACCGTCAGTTCCCGCGAGATCGAGATCCTGCAGCAGGTGGCCACCGGCGCTGGCAACCGGGAGATCGCCAAGGCCCTGTTCATCAGCGAGTCGACGGTCAAGACCCACCTGGCGCACCTGTTCGGAAAGCTCGGGGTCGACAACCGGACGGCGCTGGTGGCGCGGGCGAGGGAACGCCGTCTGATCCGGTGAAGGACCCGGGCAGGTGGAGGCTGGGGCAAGACCTGACAAGTCGCCTCATCCGCACCCGCAGATGGTGTCAAATGGCGTGGTTTGTCAGGCTGGACGTCGGGTGCCGGCACTGGTGCCGCACACCGTCCACCCTGTTCTCCTCACGCGACAAGGTGGTTCGTCATGGCTGTGCTCGACTGGGTCGTCGTCGGCTTGTTCTTCGCGCTGATGATCGGCATCGGCATCTGGTCGCGACGCAAGAGCTCCGACTCCAGGGACTTCTTCGTCGGCGGCGGCAATGTGCCATGGTGGCTGTCGGGTGTCTCGCACCATGTCAGCGGCCACTCCGGTGTCGTCTTCGTCGCCTATGCCGCCATCGCCTACAACCTCGGCTTCACCATGTACGTCTGGTGGGCGCTGGTGATCGCCTTCGCCACCCTGATCGGCGCCAAGGTCTTCGCCCCGCGCTGGCCGCGCCTTCGCCAGACGCTCGGCATCCAGTCGCCCACCGAGTACCTGAGGATGCGCTACGGACTGCCCGCCCAGCAGACCATCGCCTGGCTGGGAGTGCTGATGAAGCTGGTCGACATCGGCGCCAAGTGGGCCTCCATCGGCGTGCTGATGAACGGCTTCACCGGCCTGCCCGTCTGGCAGGGCATGATCCTGTCCGGCGCGGTCAGCATGATCTACATCACCATCGGCGGGCTGTGGGCCGACCTGCTCACCGACTTCGTGCAGTTCGGCGTGCGGCTGGTGGCCGGCATCGTGATCCTCGTCGGTGTGGGCCATGCCCTGAGCGCACGCGGGCTGAACTACGTCAGCATGTGGGGCGAGCTCGACCGCATCCAGCCCGACTTCTCCAGCCCCTTCTCCGGCAAGTACACGATGCTGTGGGCGGCGCTCTACCTGTTCGCCAAGACCTTCGAGTACAACGGCGGCAACTGGAACCTGGCCGCCCGGTTCATCTCCACCTCCTCCGGCTCCGAGGCGCGCAAGGCCGAGCTGCTCAGCTCCGCGCTCTACTTCGTGTGGCCGCTGCTGATCTTCGCCCCGATGTGGGCCGGTCGCCTGCTCCACCCCGGCCTGGCCGATCCCGCCGCCCAGCTCTACCCGCTGCTCACCTCCACCTACCTGCCCCACGGCCTGATCGGCCTGGTGCTGGCCAGCATGTTCGCCTCGACGATGGGCATGACCGTCTCCGACGTCAACACCCTGTCGGCGGTCACCCAGCGTGACATCCTGCCGGTGCTGAGTGCGAAGTTCGACGAGGTCCGCCTGAGCGGTGCCGCCTCGCTGCGACTGGCCCGGATCATCACCGTCGGCTTCACCATCGCCACCGTGCTGGTGGGCCTCAACAAGGACGCCTTCGGCGACATCATCGGCATGATCATCACCTGGTTCGGGGCGTTGGTCGGCGTGACCGGCATGCCGCTGCTGCTGGGCCTGTTCAAACGCTTCCGCCACAGCGACGGCACCGCCGCGATCGTCGGCATCATCTTCGGCATGCTCACCTTTGCGATCAGCCAGATCTGGCCCGAGGACTTCCCGGTCGACTGGGTCACCGTCGGCCCGATGCTGGTCAGCGGCGCCTTCTACCTGGCCATCGGCGCCATCAACAAGGCCCGCGGACGCGCGGTCCCGGCCGAGGTCGACGCCATGCTCGACTACGTGGAGGCCCCTGACCGGGCACTGGCCTGAAGCACCCAGGAAAGACACTGCGGGCCCCGGGAGATCCCGGGGCCCGCAGCGCGTCCGAACCGTCTTCCAGCGGCGATGTTCAGTCGCGCACCACCGTGCCGGGGCCCGTCGAGACGCCCAGCTTGGTGATGTCGGCCGGGTGCATCAGGTTCTCGATGGAAAAGACCCGATCGAGCGTGGCCTCGTCGAGCAGGCCATGCTCCAGCACCACCTCACGCACCGAACGGCCGGTGCGGGCGCACTCCTTGCCGACCATGTCGCCGGCCTCGTGACCAATCAAGTCATTGAGGTAGGTGACGATGCCGATGGAGTTCATCACATAGGCGCGGCACCGATCCGGATTGGCGCTGATGCCGACCACGCACTTGGTGCGCAGGATTTCGCAGGCGCTGCCGAGCAGGGCGATGGACTCGAACATGGCCTGTCCGATGGCCGGTTCCATGACGTTGAGCTGCAGCTGGCCGGCGTCGGCCGCCATCAGGACGGTGACGTCATTGCCGAAGACCTTGAAGCAGACCTGGTTGACGACCTCGGGGATCACCGGGTTCACCTTGGCGGGCATGATCGAGCTGCCGGCCTGCATCTCGGGCAGGTTGATCTCCTTGAGCCCGGCGCGGGGCCCGGAGGAGAGCAGGCGCAGGTCATTGCACACCTTGGAAAGCTTCAGCGCCAGGCGCTTGAGGGCGGCGTGCACCATGACATAGGAACCGCAGTCGCTGGTGGCCTCGATCAGGTTCGGAGCCAGCACCACCTCGTGGCCACTGACCTCGGCCAGCTTCTGCACCGCCAGCTCGGAGTAGCCGTCGGGGGTGTTCAGCTTGGTGCCGATGGCGGTGGCGCCCAGGTTCACCTCCAGCAGTAGCGCGGCGGTGCGGCGCAGCTGCACCAGCTCCTCGCGCAGGGTGGCCGCCCAGCCGCCGAACTCCTGGCCCAGGGTCATCGGGACGGCGTCCTGGAGCTGGGTGCGTCCCATCTTCAGCACCTGGTCGAACTCGCGGGCCTTGGCGTCGAGGCCGTCGGCCAGCTGCTCCACGACGGTGCGCAGGTTGCCCAGCGAGGAGTAGACGCCCAGACGGAAGCCGCAGGGGTAGGCGTCGTTGGTGGACTGGCTGCGGTTGACGTGGTCATTGGGATGGATGGTGCCGTAGCTGCCCTTGGGCAGGCCGCGGTGCTCCAGGGCGAGGTTGGCGATCACCTCGTTGGTGTTCATGTTCAGCGAGGTGCCGGCGCCGCCCTGGAAGACGTCGATCGGGAACTGGTCCATGCACCGGCCGTGGTCGAGGATCTGGTCGCAGGCCCACACGACGTCATCGGCGACATCCTGCGGCAGGGCTCCCAGTTCGGCATTGGCCAGCGCACAGGCCTTCTTGACCTGCACCATGCCCCTGATGAAGTCGGGGACCTGGTTGATCGAGACCCCCGAGATCTTGAAGTTGTCGACCGCACGCTGGGTGTGGATGCCGTAGTAGGCCTGCGCCGGGACCTCCCGGACCCCGAGCAGGTCCTCCTCGGCGCGAGTGAGCGAGCTCATGAGCACGCTGTCCTTTCAGATGTTCACCGGTCTGGCCCTTCGCGCTGGGCACATCGGTGTGCCCACCAGGCCAGGCCGTGGTTCTGTATTCCACAGTAGAGCCCTCGTGTCGACTATTCACCTCAGGGCAAGCACATGCGACTAGCGTGGGAACCATGAGCACCAGTTCCACACAGCCCACCCCGCCGCTCTGGATCGAGCTGGAGGGAGTGGTGAACATGCGCGACCTCGGAGGTCGCCCCACCGCCGGCGGTGGACGGATCCGTCCCGGCGTCCTGCTGCGTTCCGACAATCTTCAGGATCTGCCCGCCGCCTCCGTGCGCAGGCTCGTCGACGAGGTGGGCATCAGTGACGTCGTCGACCTGCGCACCGATCTGGAGCGGCGCGTGGTCGGCGAAGGGCCTCTCAAGCGTGAAGAGCTCCGCTTCCACGAACTGACGCTCTACCCGGAGGGTGCGAAGGAGACCGGGATCCCCGACGACCGGGACGAGGAGCCTGACCGCCTGCCCTGGGAGGGGGACTTCGAGGCCGCCGCGCACGAGCGGCAGGAGCACGACGAGCACTTGGCCAACCACTACCTGGGCTACCTGACCCAGCGGCCCGACCACGTCATGGCCGCATTGAAGGCGATCGCCCACGCCCCGGGCGCGGTGCTGGTGCACTGTGCCGCAGGCAAGGACCGCACCGGCACGATCTGCGCCCTGGCTCTCAGCGAGGTGGGGGTGCCGCGCGAGGAGGTGGTGGCCGACTACGACACCTCGAACCAGCGCACCGAGCAAATCATGCAGCGCCTGGCCAGCACCGAGCCCTATGCGACCGACCTGGTGGGGCAGAGCGTCGCCGACCAGACCACGCCGGCCAGCACCATGCGGATGCTGCTGGCGAGCCTCGACCAGACCAGCGGGGGACCGTCGGGCTGGATGCGTGCCCACGGCTGGAGCGAGGACGACGCCCGCGCCCTTCGTGCCAAACTGGTCGACGCACCGCAGCCGGACTGAGCACCGGCGCCATCGAGAGGAGAAGCCATGGGCATCGTGCCCCGCGCCTGGGAGTCGAAGACTGCCGTCACCATGGAGACCGGCCACGTGGCCGTTGCCGACGGCCAGGTCCCGGTGAGAATCTTTCGGCCCCAAGCAGGCACCGGCGCCGGCATCGTGCTGGTGCAGGAGATCTTCGGCGTGAGTGACTACATCCAGCAGCGCGCCGCCGACCTGGCCGACGAGGGCTGGACGGTGATGGTCCCCAACCTCTACTGGCGTATCGGCGCTCACGTGGTCACCGACGACGACCCGGCGATGATGCCGCACGCCATGGAGTTGATGCAGGCCAATCCCTGGGACGAGACGGTCGCCGACATCCGCGCCTGCGTCGCCGACCTGCGCGCCCGACCCGAGTGCGGTGGCCGGGTCGCGCTGGTGGGTTTCTGCTACGGCGGCGGCTTGGCCTATGCGGCCTGCTCCGGCATCGAGGGCCCGGAGTTGGCCGACGCCCTGGTCTGCTACTACGGATCGACGCTGCCGCAGCTGGTCGAGCAGGTGCCCGTGGTGAGGGTGCCGAGCCTGCACCACTTCGGCGAGGCCGACGAATACATCCCCTTCGCCGAGGCGCAGCGCATCGCCGGCGTGATCGGCGGGGGCGGCACCGACGTCGAGTTCAGCTCCTGGCCGGGTGCCGGGCATGCCTTCGACAACCCGATGCAGATCTTCCACCACCAGCAGGCCAGCGAGGACGCCTGGCGCGAGACCTGGGTCTGGCTGCTGGAGCACCATCCCGACGAGATCGACCGCACGCCGGCGCCGCGTCGCTGACGGCTCAGCCCAGGCGCTCGCGGCGGGCCCGCAGGGCGATCGGCAGACCGACCAGGAAGCTCACGACCAGGGCCACCATCACCCCGATGTTCGCAGCGGCCCAGGCACCCTCGCGCCCGCCGAAGGGACCCAGCAGGTAGCCCTGCCAGGTGAGCCAGGCGGCGGAGCTGTTCGTGACCAGCCCGAAACCGAGCACGCAGGTGGCGAGCATCGCCAGCAGCGCGGGCCAGCGCACGTGGCCGGCGCCCTGGCTGGAACTGTCGAAGAGTCGCTCGGCCGGGTAGCCCTCGCGCCAGCGCACCAGCAGGTCGGCGCCGAAGATGCCGGTCCAGGCCGCCAGCGGTACTCCGAGGGTGATCAGGAAGCCCTCGAAGGGGGTCAGGAAGTCGGGGGAGTACCAGACCACCAGCACCACGCCGCCCAGAACGAGCAGGCCGTCGACCAGTGCGGTGGCCCAGCGGGGCAGCGGGATGCCGATGCTGAGCAGGGCCAGGCCCGAGGAGTAGATGTCGATCACGGCACCGGCCACCAGGGCGGTGACGGCGACCAGCCAGAAGGGGATCACGAACCACAGCGGCAGCATGGTGGTCAGCGCCCCGATCGGGTCGGCGGTCACCGCCTCCATCAGCTGCGGGTCGGAGCCGCACAGCAGGATGCCGAACACAATGAAGGCGCACACCGGCAGCGACCCGCCCAGCGTGGTCCAGCCGACCAGGGAGCGTCGCGGTGTGGAGCGCGGCAGGTAGCGCGAATAGTCGGCCGCGCAGCTGGTCCAGCCCACGCCGAAGCCGCAGAAGACCATCACGCCGGCACCGACCAGCGCGGCGACGCCGCCATTGGGGTGCTCCATCAGGGCCGACCAGTGCACGTGCGGCAGGCACAACGCCATGTAGACCAGCGAGACCACGATCACGGCGCTGGTGATCCACTTCTGCGAGGCCATGATCGCGTCGAAGCCCAGCACGCCCAGGCCCACGACCACCACCTCCATCACCACCAGCACGGCCACCATGAAGCCGGTGCCGGCGGTGAAGCCGAGGCGCTCGGCGACGGTGGCCGTCGACAGCACCGCCAGTGAGGTCAGCACGATCTCCCAGCCCACCACCAGCAGGTAGCCGACGATGCCGGGAAGAACATTGCCGCGCACGCCGAAGACGGCGCGGGAGAGCACCATCGTCGGGGCCGAGCCGCGCTGGCCGGCCAGTGCCACCAGGCCGACGAGCACGAAGGAGCCGATGGTGGCCACCAACGAGATGGCCACCGCCTGCCAGAAGCCCAGGCCGGAGCCGAGCAGGTAGCCGCCCCAGCTGACGCTGAGCACGTGCACATTGCCCGCGGCCCAGGGCCAGAACTGGCTGGCCGCCCGTCCCTTGCGTGCGTCTTCGGGGATGATGTCGATCCCATGGGTCTCGATGTGCGCGGCGGACATGGGTGGGGCGGCTCCTGCGTCGGCGATGCCCCTCAGCCGAGGGAACGCTGGATCCTCTCACGAATCTGCTCGGGGGCGAGCCCCTGGGCCAGCAAGTGGCTGAGCCAGGCGACGATGGCGTCGGTGGTCAGGTCGCCACCGGCCACGGCTCCGGTGGCCAACAGCCCCTGGCTGACGGCATAGGTGCCCAGCTGGACGCCGCCGTGCGGGCACTGGGTGGTGACCACCACCACCGTCCCGGCGGCACTGGCCTGCGCCAGCGCCTCCAGCAGCTCCGGGTCGTTGTCGGGGGCATTGCCGACGCCGTAGGCGCGCAGCACCAGTGCCTCCGGCGGCGGGGTGAGCAGGGACCGCACACGCTGGGCGGTCAGGCCTGGGTGCAGGGTGAGCACCACCAGGTCCGTCGGCCGGTAGGGGCGCAGCTCGCCCAGCGGCGTGGCCCGGCCCGGATCATGCGTCTGCGACAGTGGATTGAAGACGAGCTCGCCATCCTCACCTACCACTGCGAGCGGCGGCACGTTGACGGTGTCGAAGGCGTGGTCGTCCTCGCTGGAGACCTTGGTGGCGTGGTGCGGCACCATCAGGGTGCCGTCGAAGAAGAGCGCCACCCGGTCCAGCCGCTCGTCCAGGGCGCAGCGCAGCGCCCCCAGCGCATTGCCCGGCGCGTCCGAGTCGTCGACCACCAGCGAGCGCTGGGCACCGGTCAGCACGACGGCCTTCCCCAGACTGGCCAGGGCGAAGTGGGTCGCGGCGGCGCTGAAGCCCAAGGTGTCGGTGCCGTGCAACACCACGAAGGCATCGGCATCGTCGCGGTGGTCGAGCACGGTCTGGACGATGCGCTGCCAGTCCTGGGGGCCCGCATTGGAGGAGTCGATCAGTGGGTCGAGGGTGACCAGCTGCCAGTCGAGACCGGGCAGCTGCTCGTCGACCAGCCCGGTGAGCCAACCCTCCAGGTCGGCACCCGGCTCCCAGCCCCGCTCGGTCAACTGCATGCCGAGGGTTCCGCCGGTGTAGACCACCAGGATGCGCCGGCCCATCACAACTCCTCGGTTCCGCGACGGGGCGTCTCGACGGCGGTGACGTCGTCCTCAAGGATGGCCTGCTCCAGCAGCGTGGCGTCGATGTTCTTGCGGACCAGGAACCAGCCGCCGACCATGGCCAGCGCGACCAGCCCAAACAGGCCGATGGTGGGCTTGCCGATGTCGTCGGCGAACCACATCATCACGATCACGGCGAGCAGGAACAGGATCGTGGCGGCATTGGTGACCGGCGCCCAGAACAGGCGGTAGGCGGGGCGCTCGTAGAGGCCCTGCCTGGCCTTGCGGACGAAGATCCAGTGGCTCACCATGATCGACATCCAGGTGCCGGCGATACCGATGCCGGCCAGGTTCATCACGATGTCGAAGGCCTGCGTGGGGTAGGCGTAGTTGATCAGGACGCCGATCAGGCCGAGCACCGACGTGATCACGATGCCGCCGTAGGGCACCTTGAAGCGGTTCATCCGCGCGGCGAAGGACGGCGCGGAGCCGGCGACGGCCAGTGAGCGCAGGGTGCGGCCGGTGGCGTACAGGCCGGCATTCAGCGAGGACAGCGCGGCGGTGAGCACCACCAGGTTCATGATCGAACCCGCATTGGGCACCCCGATGGCATTGAAGAAGGTGACGAAGGGCGACTCATTGCGCGAATAGGCATTCCACGGCATCAGCATGGTGAACAGCACCACCGAGCCGACGTAGAACAGCGCGATGCGCCACATCATCGAGTTGACGGCCTTCGGCATGATCTTGGCGGCATCCTGCGCCTCCCCGGCCGCGACGCCGATCATCTCGGTGCCGCCGAAGGCGAAGACGACGCCCAGCGCGAGGGTCACCATCGGGGCCAGGCCCTGCGGGAACAGGCCGCCGTGGTCCGCGATCATCGACGGGCCGGGGGTGTAGCCGTCGACGGCGCGCCCGGTGACGATGAAGAAGACCGCGATCAGCATGAAGCCGACGATGGCGGTCACCTTGATCATGGCGAACCAGAACTCGAACTCGCCGAAGAACTTCACGCTCAGCATGTTCATGGTGAACACGATCGCCAGCGCCACCAGGGCGATGATCCATTGCGGCACGGTGGAGAAGATGTTCCAGAAATGCATGTAGAGGGCGACGGCGGTGATGTCGGCCATCACGGTGGTGCACCAGTCGAGGAAGAAGAGCCAGCCGGTGACGTAGGCGCCCTTCTCACCCATGAACTCGCGGGCATAGGAGACGAAGGCGCCCGAGGAGGGACGGTGGATGGTGAGCTCACCCAGGGCGCGCACCATCAGGAAGGCGAAGAGGCCGCAGACGGCATAGACGATGGCCAGGGCCGGTCCGCCCATCGCCAGGCGTCCGCCGGCGCCGAGGAAGAGTCCGGTGCCGATCGAGCCGCCGATCGCGATCATCTGGATGTGGCGGGGCTTGAGTTCCTTCTCGTAACCGTGGTCGGCCGTGTCCATGTGGGCCGGGCCGCCGTGCACCGGCTGGGTGGGCGTGTCCATCGAGTCTCCTTGGGTGTGCCGTGGGGCGGGTGACGTCCTTGTCACTGCGATTCGGCCATGGTAAAGCCCGCCCCGATCGGCTGGTGAATTCGGTGGTGGTCACTAGGATCGGTGGCGTGACTGACCTGTTCGGCAATCCCGACGACCCCGCTCCCGAGACCGTGCTGGCGCAGGGTTCGGGCGCTGCCGGGCATCTGGACGGCGGTTCGCTCGGTGGCGCCGGACACCATCAGCTGCCGCTTGCGGTGCGGCTGCGGCCACGTACCATCGACGAGATCGTCGGGCAGCAGCACCTGCTCGGCCCCGGCTCCCCGCTGCGCCGTCTGGCCTCGGGGCAGGCCGCGATGAGCGTCTTCCTGTGGGGCCCGCCCGGGGTCGGCAAGACCACCATCGCCTCGGTGGTCTCCCACACCACCCAGCGTCGCTTCGTCGAGGTCTCCGCCGTCACCGCCGGTGTGAAGGAGGTGCGCCAGGAACTCGACATCGCCCGTCGTGAGCTGGCCAACGGCCGGGCGACGGTGCTCTTCGTCGACGAGGTGCACCGCTTCAGCAAGGCCCAGCAGGACGTGCTGCTGCCGGCCGTCGAGAACCGTCTGGTCACGCTGATCGCGGCCACCACGGAGAACCCATCCTTCTCGGTGATCTCGCCCCTGCTCTCGCGTTCGTTGCTGCTCACCCTCAGCCCGCTCACCGACGACGACATCTGTGCGCTGGTCGACCGGGGCCTGTCCGACGAGCGCGGACTGGGCGGGCGCTTCGAGATCGAGGACGAGGCCCGCTCCACCATCATCCGGCTCGCCGGGGGAGACGCCCGTCGCTCCCTGACCTACCTGGAGGAGGCTGCCGCCGGCGCCGAGGCGATGGACTCGCAGACCATCACCGCCGAGATCGTCGAGAAGTCGGTGGATCGCGCCGCCCTGCGCTATGACAAGGACGGCGACCAGCACTACGACGTGATCAGCGCCTTCATCAAGAGCGTGCGCGGCTCCGACGTGGACGCCTCGCTGCACTACCTGGCCCGGATGCTGGAGGCCGGTGAGGACCCGCGCTTCATCGCCCGGCGGCTGGTGATCAGCGCGAGCGAGGACATCGGCATGGCCGCCCCGAGCGTGCTGCAGACCTGCGTGGCCGCGGCCCAGGCGGTGCAACTGATCGGTATGCCGGAGGCGCAGCTCACCCTCGCCCACGCCACCATCGCCGCCGCGACCGCTCCCAAGAGCAATGCCGTCACCACCGCCATCGCCGCGGCCCGGGCCGACATCGCGGCAGGTCGTGCCGGGCTGGTGCCGCCGCACCTGCGCGACGCCCACTACTCGGGGGCACAGCAGCTCGGCCACGGGCAGGGCTACAAGTACGCCCACGACCACCCGCACGCCGTGGCCCGCCAGCAGTACCTGCCCGACGTGCTCGCGGAGGCCCGCTACTACCAGCCCACCGAGCACGGCAACGAGGCACAGATCGCCGACCGGGTGCGCACCCTGCGCGGCCTGCTGGGACGCGACTGACCCTGGACGGTCCGCCACAGCGCCCCGCGCGCGGCATCCTGGGGGCTCAGCGCCGCGGCCCCATCACGTGCAGGTCAAGGTCCCGGCTGACGATCTCGCAGGTGGCCACGCCGCGCACGCTGGAACCGTGCTCGTTGAGCCGCGGCGAGAAGACGGCCAGGCCCAACTGCCCCGGGGCGACGGCGATCAATCCGCCACCGACCCCGGACTTGCCCGGTAGCCCGACGCGCACCATCCACCAACCCGCCTCGTCGTACATTCCCGACATCGTCATCACCGACAGCACCCGCTGCACCACCAGGGGTTCCAGAAGTTGCTGGCCGGTGGCCGGCTGGGTGCCCCCATTGGCCAGGGCGGCGGCCATCCAGGCCAGGTCCGCGGTGGTGACCATCGTGGCGCAGGCGGCGCAGTAGTCGCGAGTGGCCTCCACCGGATCGTCGCCCAGGATGTCGAAGGAGTGCATCAGGTGGGCCATGGCCAGGTTGCGGTGGCCGTTCTCCACCTCCTCCATCGCGATCGACGCATCGGCGTGCAGGGCGCGACCGGCCAGCGAGGAGTAGAAGCGCAGCAGGCGCGACATCCGGCCCTTGTGCGGCAGCAGGCTGGTGGCGGCGATGGCCCCGGCATTGATCAGGGCATTGTCGGGCCGGCCCGTCTCGTCCTGCAACGAGATGCGGTTGTAGGCCTCACCTGAGGGCTCGACGTCGATCGCGGCGTCCACCGCGTCGAAACCCACCTCCGAGAGCGCCAGCGCATAGGTGAAGGGTTTCGAGACCGACTGCAGCGAGAACTCGGTGCGCGCGTCGCCGGCCTCGTGCAGCTGGCCGTCAACGGTGGCGATCGCGATGCCGAAGGGCTCGGGATCTGCCTCGGCCAGCGCCGGGATGTAGGAGGCGACCTCGCCCCCGGTCTCGGGAAGCACCCGACGGTGCACGTCGGCCAGATAGGCTCTCAGGTCATCCATGGGGTCCAGCCTGTCATGCTCGCCGGATCACCAGGGGAAGGGATTGTAGTCCTTGAGGAAGACGCCGTAGAGGTCGACGCCCTGCTCGCCCTGCCAGATCGGGTCCAGCACGCGCGCGGCGCCGTCGACCAGGTCGAGTGGGGCGTGCCAGCCCCCCTGGGCGATGCGCAGCTTCTCGTCGTGCGGGCGCTCGTCGGTGATCCAGCCGGTGTCGACGGCCGTCATCAGGATCTGGTCGGTCTCGAACATCTCCTGGGCGCTGGTGCGGGTGAGCATGTTCAGCGCCGCCTTGGCCATGTTGGTGTGCGGATGCCCGGCGCCCTTGTAGCGGCGTCCGAACTGGCCCTCCATGGCCGAGACGTTAACGACGTACTTGCGACGGGCGCTGCTGGCCCGCATCGACTCCCGCAGCCGGCTGATCAGGATGAACGGTGCGGTCGAGTTGCACAGCTGCACCTCGAGCATCTCCAGCGGGTCCACCAGGTCGACGGTCTTGGTCCAGGAGTTCTCGCGGGCCAGGTCGGGCAGCAGGCCGCCGGCGTCGATGGCGGTGCCGGCCAGGTGCCGCTCCAGCGAGGCATTGCCGGCAGTGAGTGCCTGCGCCGCCAGCTCCGCGGCCGACTGGCTGGCCAGCGCGGCCGACAGGCTTCCCCCGGCCCCGACGAGGGCGGCGGGATGTGCCTCGGAGATGTGGTCGAAGGTCAGCATCCGGGGCATCGGCCGGTCGGTGGGCAGTGCCGCCTTCTCGCCCTCGACCAGGTGCGAGTAGGCGCCGGGGGAGCGGCGCACGGTCTGGGCGGCGTTGTTGATGAGGATGTCGAGCGGTCCGGCCTGGGCGACCTCGTCGGCCAGCGCCACCACCTGGGTGGGGTCGCGCAGGTCGATGCCGACGATCTGCAGCCGGTCGATCCACTCGTCGGAGTCGGGCATCTGGCGGAAACGCCGTGCCGCATCGTGCGGGAAACGGGTGGTGATGGTGAGCGCGGCCCCGTCGCGCAGCAGCCGCAGCGCGATGTACATGCCGATCTTGGCCCGGCCGCCCGTGAGCAGGGCCCGGCGACCGGTCAGGTCGCAGCGCTGGTTGCGCTTGCTGTGGTTGAAGGCCGCGCACTCGGGGCACAGGTCGTGGTAGAAGGCATCGACCTGGGTGTACTCGCCCTTGCAGATGTAGCAGCCGCGCGGTTCGTTGAGGTGGCCGGCGATGGCGCCGGTGGCGGTCGAGACCAGCGGGATGCCGGCGGTCTCGTCGTCGATCCGCTGCGGCGAGGCGGTCGCGGTGCGGGCCAGGACCTCGTTGTCGGCGTCGATGATCGGCTGGCGCACGGCCCGGCGGCGGAGGGCGCGGATCGTCCGGTTCATCCGGTTGACGGCCTGCTTGAAGGCGATCTGGTCGGGGTGCTCCAGCTCAAGCGCCGCCAGTTCGTCGAGAACACGCAGGGTGGTGGCCATGTCGTCGGGGTCGATGCCCGGCCCGAAGGCGTCGTCACTGGGTCGTCCGGGCAGGGGTCGCCCCGGTCGAACTGGTCCGGGCTGAACTGGTCCTGGCTGCGTGGTCACCGGGTAATCCTAGTGGTCCTGGCGCCCTGCCCCAGCATGTGTGCGGCCCAGCCCCCGACATCGGGGGCTGGGCCGCACACCTGGCGCCGAGGGTGGCAGGGTCAGCGGGAGACCCGGCCCAGGAAGGCCTTGGTGCGCTCCTCGCGCGGGTGGTCGATCACCTCGGCGGCCGGCCCCTGCTCGACCACGACGCCGCCGTCCATGAAGACCACCCGGTCGGCCACCTCCCGGGCGAAGCCCATCTCGTGGGTGACCACGACCATCGTCATGCCCTTGCTGGCCAGGTCCTTCATCACGGCCAGCACCTCACCGACCAGCTCGGGGTCCAGTGCACTGGTGGGTTCGTCGAAGAGCATCAGGTCGGGATCCATGGCCAGTGCGCGCGCGATGGCCACGCGCTGCTGCTGGCCGCCCGACAGGTGGCTGGGGAAGGCATTGGCGCGGTCGCCCAGTCCCACCTGCTCCAGCAGGTCGCGTCCACGGCGTTCGGCCTCGGCCCTGTTCGTCCCCTTGACCACGATCGGCGCCTCGGTGATGTTCTCCAGGGCGGTCTTGTGCGGGAACAGGTTGAAGCGCTGGAAGACCATGCCGATGGTGGAACGCTGGCGGGCAATGTCCTTGTCGGTGCGCTGGTAGAGCCTCTCGCCGCGACGCTCCACGCCGATCTGCTCGCCGTCGACCCAGATCTCGCCGGCGGTGATGGTCTCCATCTGGTTGATCAGGCGCAGGAAGGTGGTCTTGCCCGAGCCCGACGGCCCCAGCAGGCAGACGACCTCACCACGGCGCACCTCGAGGTTGATGCCCTTGAGCACCTCGAGCGGGCCGAAGGACTTGCGCACGTCGAGGGCGCGCACCTGGACGTCGCTGGCCTGGACGTCACTGGACTGGTCGGCGCTGCTCATCAGTGGTCTCCTCCGGTGTAGGACAGCGGGGCCTGGCCGCGTCCGAAGCGCTTCTCCAGCCAGCTCTGGCCGACCATCATGATGCTGGTGGTGATCAGGTAGTACAGGCAGGCCGCCATGTAAACGGGGATCATCTTGTAGTAGTTGCTGCCGATGCTGCGAAGCTGATACAGCATCTCGGTGGACAGCGGCAGGGCGATCAGCAGCGAGGTGTCCTTGAACATGGCGATCGTCTCGTTGCCCATCGGCGGGATGATCACGCGCATCGCCTGCGGCAGGATGATCCGCTTCATGGCCTGCTGGCGGGTCATGCCCAGCGCCGTGGCGGCCTCCATCTGGCCCTTGTCGACGCTGATGATGCCCGAGCGGGCGATCTCGCTGAAGTAGGCGGCCTCGGACAGCCCCAGGCCCAGCATGGCGCCGAGGAAGCCGGTGAACAGCTGGTTGGCGTCCAGGGTGGCGATCCGCAGGGTCCCGTCCAGCCCCATCAGGTTCATCAGCTCGCGGTCATAGGGGATGCCGATTCCCACGCCATTGGGGAAGAAGGCGCCGGCCGCGCCGAGGATCGACAGCAGCACGTAGCGGGGGATGGAGCGGAAGAACCAGGCATAGGCGAAGGCGACGCCGCTGAGCAGCGTGTTGTCGCTCATCCGCATCACGGCCAGGATGATGCCGCCGACCACGCCGACCACCATGGAGCCGAGGGTGACCATGATGACACCGAGCCAGAAGCCCTTGGCGACCGGCACCTGGCGCATCGCGTCCAGGGTGAAGAGCCAGTCGAAGGCGGGATTGGTGGCCAGCTGGTGCACGATCATCAGCAGGATGGCGCCGACCAGGATGGCGCTCAGCGTGCGCCACGGGTGACGGACGGGAACGACCTCGAGGGGTTCGGTGGCGGTGGTCTGCTGGGTGCCGGACACGGATGTGCTCACTTGCCGTTCACCTCGAAGGTCTCGACGGCGCCGTCGGTCTGGTTCCACTTGGCGAGGATCTGCTCGTAGTGGCCTGATTCCTTGAGGTCGGTGTAGGCGGCCTGGATGGCCTTGGCCAGTTCGGGCTGGTCCTTGCGGCTGACCACGCCGTAGGGGGCGGTGTCATAGCTCTTGCCGAGCTCCTCGAGCTTGCCATTGCTCATCTTGACCGCGTACAGCGCGATGGGGGAGTCGGCGGCCATCATGTCGGCGCGGCCGCTCATCATGGCGGTGTTGGCCTCGCCCTGGTCGGAGAAGCTGAGCAGCTTGATGGGATTGCCCTTGCACTTGGACTGGGCCTGCTTCATCTCCATCTCCTGCACCACGCCCACCTGGACGGCGACCGAGTGTCCGCACGGGGGCTCGCCGGCCTTGACCTGCTTCGGGTTGCCCTGCTGCACCACCCACAGCGATCCGGCCGAGAGGTAGCTGACCATGTCGACGGTCCTTGTGCGCTCGGGCGTGACCGTGAAGGCGGAGACGCCGGCGTCGTACTTCTTGGCCTGGATGCCGATCAGGATCTGGTCGAAGGGGCTCTGCTTCCACTCCACCTCGACGCCCATCCGCTGGGCGGCGGCATTGAACAGGTCGATGTCCATGCCGCTGATCGTGCCGCCCTCCAGGAATTCGACGGGCTTGTAACTGGGGCTGGTGCCCACGACGATCTTCTTGCTCTGCTGGATGCTGGCCGGGAGCTGCGCGAAGAGCTCCTGGCTTGCCTGGACCGGAGGCAGCTCGGACCCGGCTGAGCTGGTCGGGAGGCCCGATCCGCTCAGGTTGGTGGCGCACCCACTGGCGAGCAGTGCGGTGCAGGCGGCTGCTGCAAGGACAGCAGACCTTGGCGGATGCTTCATGCGCAAAATCCTCCCGGACACTGATGGACGCACCATCCTCTCACCGAAATATCTTCGGTTTCCACTCAGCCCACCATGCGTCATCCCGAAGGGCGAGAAAGTGCCCACCCTGCAGGACGCAGCAGTGCCCGCCACGGATCCGTGGCGGGCACTGCTCGCGGTGGCCCAGCGGGGCGTGGGGAGGGCTACTTCACGAAGCCGTCGGAGTCGAGCTCCGGGCCCTTGGTGGAGGGCTTGCGGGCCGGCTCGTCGCCCGGCTGCAGCCCGCCGGTGGCCTGCAGGCGCACGGCGCGGGCCTCGGCGACGGCCTCGGCCTCCTTCTGCTCGGCCTTCTCGGACTGGCGGGTGTCGCGGGGCGGCAGCTGCAGGGTCTCCTCGGCGCGCATGCCGGCCTGCAGCTGGCGGGCACGCTCGAGCTCGGAGTCCACCTCGGCGCCGAAGAGGAGCGCCAGGTTGGTGAGGTAGATCCACAGCAGCATGACGATCACACCGGCCAGCGCGCCGTAGGTCTTGGAGTAGTTGCCCGCATTGGCGACGTAGAGACCGAAGGCCACCGAGGCCAGGATCCACACCACCAGCGCGACGGCGGCACCGGTGGACAGCCAGCGGAACTTGGGCTGACGCACATTCGGGGTGAAGTGGTAGAGCACGGCGATCATCAGCACCACCAGCGCCAGCATCACCGGCCACTTGGCCCAGTTCCACACCGTGACAGCGGTGCTGCCCAGGCCGACCACGTCACCAACCGCCTCGGCGATGGGGCCGGAGACTACCAGCGCCACCAGCATCAGGGCGGCGGTGATCACCAGGAAGAGGGTGATGAGCAGGTTGACGGGGCGCAGCTTCCAGATCGGACGCCCCTCCTCGATCTCGTAGACCTTGTTCATGGCGCGGCCGAAGGCGCCGACATAGCCCGAGGCCGACCACAGGGCCGAGGCGATACCGATGAACAGGGCGATGCCGGTGCCGGGCGAGTTGACCATCTGCTTCAGCGGGCCCTCGATCTGGCCGTAGGCGTCGGCGGGCGCCAGCTGCTTGACCACGTCGAGCAGGGCCTGGATGCCGCCCTCGGACTGGCCGATCAGGGCCAGCACCGAGACCAGGGCCAGCAGGCCCGGGAACAGCGCCAGCACCGTGTAGTAGGTCAGTGCCGCAGCCAGGTCGGTGCACTGGTCATTGCCGAACTCGCGCAGCGCGTTCTTGAAGGTGAACTTCCAGCCCGGCTTGTTGACATCGCTCGGGGAGGCGGGCTTGCGCGGGTCGTCGGGGTGCGGTGCGTCCTTCTTGGCCTTCGTCTCTTGGTGCTTGTCCTGCTGGTCATTCATGTGGCGCCCAACTTTCTGTGCAACGGCAGCCCCGGCACGGCACGCGCCCGGGGAAGATGGCGCCTTCACCCTAGTGTCCTTAGCGCGCCCCGTGTCAGTACGGATCGCCAGTGTTCGCTCAGGACGCACACCGCGAGTCACCGGCCACTGTCAGGGCCCTCCACTACAGTGGCCAGCGCAGTCCCCGCCACCCGGCCGGGCGTGCCGGTGGGGGCAGGGCAGGGCTGCGGAAGAGGAGTGGGATGTCCTGGGGTGAGATTGCCGGGCTGATCGCGGCTGCGGCCGCGGTGGTCTTCGTCGCGTTGAGCGCAGTTCCGCTGCTGAAGTTGGGCGGGGTGATGGACGAGCTGCGCCTGGCGGTGCGCAAGCTGGGGGACAGCTCCACCCCGATCCTCGACGAGCTCAAGGGGACCGTCTCCACGACCACCGAGGAGATTGCGCGCCTGTCGCAGGTGACCGAGGAGCTGGCCCGGATGAGCCAGAATGCCTCGACCATGACCGAACAGGCCGCGAACGTCTCGACCGTGATGAGCGCGCCGCTGGTCAAGACCGCCGAGGTCGTGGGGCGCGGGGCCTCGGCCGCCCGCGACGTGCAGCGCCGGGTGCAGGGCCGACGTCCCCGGCGCCACCGCGCAGCCTCCGCACAGCTCACCGCCGGTGCGAGTGTGCGCCCAGCCGATAGGCTGGACGACGCTGCACCCACCGACACCACTGCAGACCACACGAGCAAGGACACCTTTGATGAGAGCCGCTGAGATCGGTCGTCGCTACCTGGACTTCTTCGCAGGCAAGGGCCACAGCGTGGTCCCCAGCGCATCGCTGCTGTACAACGACCCGACGCTGCTGTTCGTCAATGCCGGCATGGTGCCCTTCAAGCCGTACTTCACCGGTGAGGAGGCCGCCCCGTGGAAGCGTGCGGTGAGCAACCAGAAGTGCGTGCGCACCCTGGACATCGAGGAGGTCGGCAAGACCACCCGTCACGGCACCTTCTTCCAGATGCTGGGCAACTTCTCCTTCGGCGACTACTTCAAGCCCGAGGCGATCGCCTACGCCTGGGAGCTGGTCACCTCCTCGCAGGCCGACGGTGGCCTCGGCTTCGACCCCGAGAAGGTCTGGGTGACGGTGCTAGGACCCGGCTTCCACCCCGACTACCCCGACGGCGACGTTGAGGCGATCGAGTACTGGAAGAAGGTCGGCATCAACCCCGCCCACATCCAGGGCCGCAGCCTCAAGGACAACTACTGGAACATGGGCGTGCCCGGCCCCGGCGGCCCGTGCAGCGAGATCTACATCGACCGCGGCCCGGAATACGGCGCCGACGGTGGCCCGGAGGCCGACGAGGACCGCTTCCTGGAGATCTGGAACCTCGTCTTCCAGCAGGAGGACCTCTCGGCGGTGCGCGCCAAGGACGACTTCGACATCGCCCGCCAGCTGCCCACCCAGAACATCGACACCGGCGCAGGCCTGGAGCGCATCGCCTACCTGCTGCAGGGCAAGAACAACATGTACGAGATCGACGAGGTCTTCCCCGTCATCGAGCGCGCCGCCGAGATGGCCGGCAAGCGCTATGGCGCCGATGCCGATGACGACGTGCGGTTGCGCGTCGTGGGTGACCACGTGCGCTCCTCGCTGATGCTGATGACCGACGGCGTCACCCCCGGCAATGAGGCCCGGGGCTATGTGCTGCGCCGCCTGCTGCGCCGCTCGGTGCGCTCGATGCGGCTGCTCGGCGTCAACGACCCGGTGCTGCCCGAGCTGATGGGCGTCTCCAAGGAACTGATGCAGGCCTCCTATCCCGATGTCGCCAGCCAGTGGAGCCGGGTGCTGCCCGTCGCGAAGAACGAGGAGGACTCCTTCCGTCGCACCCTGACCCAGGGCACCCAGCTCTTCGACCTGGCGGCCGGTCAGACCAAGCAGTCCGGGGCTGCGGTGCTGAGCGGTGACAAGGCCTTCCAGCTGCACGACACCTATGGCTTCCCGATCGACCTGACCCTTGAGATGGCGGCCGAGCAGGGCCTGAGCGTCGATACCGAGCAGTTCAAGGCGCTGATGAGCGAGCAACGCACCCGGGCCAAGGCCGACGCCAAGGCGAAGAAGGGCACGGTCGCCTCGACCGAGGCCTACCGAAGCCTGCGCGAACAGGGCGAGACGCCCTTCCTGGGCTACAGCGAGCTGTCGGTGCCCACCACGCTGCGCGGCATCATCGCCGACGGCGCCAGCAGCGACCGCGCCGTCGCGGGCCAGACGGTCGAGCTGGTGCTGGCCGAGACCCCCTTCTATGCCGAGGCGGGCGGCCAGGACTGCGATGCCGGCACCATCACCGTCGACGGCACCGCCCTCGACGTGGTCGACGTGCAGCGCCCGGTCCCCGGACTGGTGGTGCACAAGGTCGTCGTGCCCGAGGGCATCGAGTTCGGCACCGGCGCCGGTGTCCAGGCGCAGGTGGATGCCCAGCACCGCCTCGGCTCCTGCCAGGCCCACACCGCCACCCACGTCGTGCACGCCGCACTGCGCGAGCTGGTGGGCCCCACCGCCACCCAGGCCGGCTCCTACAACAAGCCCGGCTACCTGCGCTTCGACTACCAGGCACAGCAGGCCATGAGCCCGACGCTGCGGGCAGAGATCGAGGAGCGCTGCAACATCGCGATCCGCGACAACCTGGGCGTCAACGCCACCGAGATGAAGCTGGACGACGCCAAGGCGCTGGGTGCCATGGCCATGTTCGGCGAGAAGTACCCCGACGTGGTGCGCATGGTCGAGATGGGCGGTGCGTGGAGCCGTGAGCTGTGCGGCGGCACCCATGTGGCCGGATCGGCCCAGATCGGCATGATCGACATCGTGGGCGAGCAGTCCATCGGCTCAGGTGCGCGCCGCATCGAGGCGCTGGTCTCCACCGACGCCTTCAAGCACATGGCCGGTGAGCGTGCCCTGGTGCACGGCCTGACCGACATCCTCAAGACCCGCCCCGAGCAGCTCACCGAGCGCGTGGAGCGCCTGGTCGCCGACCTGAAGGCCGCCGAGAAGCAGATCGCCGCACTCAAGGCGCAGCAGCTGATGGCCGGACTCTCCGAGGTGCTCGCCACCGCCCATGACGTCAACGGCATCGCCGTGGTCACCCGCGAGGTGCCCGGCGTGGGCGGCAATGACCTGCGTACCATGGCCACCGAGCTGCGCGGACGCCTCGGTGACGTCGCCAGCGTCGTCGCCCTGGTGGGCGGCACACAGGACAAGCCCGCCGTGATCGTGGCCACCAGCCCGGCCGCGCGCGAGAAGGGCGCCAAGGCTGGTGCCCTGGTGCGCGTGGCCGCCGAGCAGCTGGGCGGCAGGGGCGGTGGCAAGGACGACCTGGCGCAGGGCGGTGGCACCAATGGTGCCGGTGCGCCCCAGGCCCTGGCGGCCGTCGAGCAGGCACTGCGGGGCTGAGCGGGTGCAGACCCGCACAGGAGTGCTGCTGGCCCTCGATTGGGGCAAGGCCAGGATCGGCGTCGCCGCGTGCGACGCGCAACGGATCCTGGCCTACCCGGTCGAAACGGTGACGAACACGCCGAAGGACCCGGAACAGGTGCTGAGGCGGATCGACCAGCTCGTCGCCGAGTACGAGCCGGTCGAATTGCTGCTGGGCCTGCCGGTCTCCCTGAAGGGTGACGAGGGGCTTGCGGCACAGCAGATGCGGGAGGTGGCAGGTAGGCTGGCCGCTCGGCAGCCGCAATTGCCGCTGACCCTGGTGGACGAGCGCATGACCAGTGCCACGGCTCACCGCAAGCTCGCCCAGGCGGGCAAGAACTCGCGCCAGCGGCGCGGGATGATCGACCAGATGGCGGCAGTCGCCATTCTGGAACAGGCCCTCGCAGAGGGTCGCGACCACAGCCAGGCAGAAGGTGAGGCACCGTGAGCGGCTTGTTCATGGACAATGACGGCAACCGGAACTGGAAGAAGATCGGCTACCACGCGCGCAGCGCCTTCGCCGTCCTGCTCAGCCTGGCGGTGCTGGTCGGTGGCGCCTGGTTCGTCTACGACAAGGCGAACACGGCGTACACCGAGTACAAGACTGCCGACGACTACCCGGGGCCCGGTGGCAAGGCCGTGCTGGTGACCATCCCGGCCGGTGCCAGCGGCGGCGACATTGGCGACGTGCTGGTGGAGCAGGACGTGGTCAAGTCACGCAAGGCCTACCTGAAGGCCTCCAGGAAGAACGAGCAGGCGGACAAGATCCAGGCCGGCACCTACCGCCTGCAGACCCAGATCCCTGCCACCCAGGCGGTGGAGGGGTTGCTCGACGAGAAGAACATCGTGCGCAACCAGGTCACCATCCCCGAGGGCCTGTGGATGAGCGAGCAGTTCGAGCTGCTCAGCAAGCGGACCAAGATCCCGGTGAAGGACTTCGAGGCGGCCGCCAAGGACCCGCAGGCGCTCGGCCTGCCGGAGTGGGTGGGCGACTCTGCCGAGGGCTACCTCTTCCCCTCGACCTACGAGATCGGCCAGCAGCCGACCGCCAAGTCGATCCTGACCCTGATGGCCAAGCAGTTCACCACCGTGGCGAACCGCAATGACCTCGAGGCCGGTGCCAAGGAACTGGACCGCAAGCCGGAAGAGATCATGACGGTGGCCTCCATTCTGGAGGACGAGGCCGTGGGCAAGGACCAGGCCAAGGTGGCAGGCGTCATCTACAACCGTCTGGACCGGTGGATGCCGCTGCAGCTGGACTCCACGGCCCACTACCAGCTGCAGATCCCGATGAACGAGCCGCTGCCCAAGGGCTTCAAGGAGAAGGGCACCGACAACTCCTTCAACACCTATGCCAATGCCGGCCTGCCCAAGCACCCGATGAATGCCCCGGGTGAGGACGCCATCAAGGCTGCCCTCAACCCCGAGGACAGTGACTACCTGTACTGGTTGACGGTCAACTTCAAGACCGGCGAGACGAAGTTCGCCGAGACCTACGAGGAGCACCAGAAGAACAAGGCCGAATGGGAGGCCTGGTGCAAGACGGCCAAGGACAAGTCGGGTTGCCCGGTCGGATGATTGCCACCACGGGTCTGCAGTGCGCGGTGATCGGCGACCCCGCCGCGCACTCGCTCTCGCCGGCGCTCTACCGGGCCGCCTTCGCCGAGCTGGGGCTGGACTGGACCTACCAGGCGATCGAGGTGGCTCCCGAGGAGCTGGACTCCCTCGTCGAGGGTCTCGACGAGAGCTGGCGAGGCCTGAGCGTCACCATGCCGCACAAGGAGGCGATCCGTCGCCACGGCACCGGTGACGAACTGGTCGAGCTGGTCGGTGCGGCGAACACGTGGGTGCGCGACGGCTCCGAGGCGATCGTGCGCAACACCGACGTCGGTGGCTTCCTGCGGGCGCTGGCCGAGCGTGGCATCACCTCGGCCGACTCGGCAACGGTCATCGGCAATGGGGCGACGGCCCGTTCGGCGGTGGTCGCCCTGCGCGAGCTGGGCGTGGAACGCGCCGTCATCCTGGCCCGTGACCCGGAACGTGCCCAGTCGCTGCGCATCTTCTGCTCCCACCAGCTGGGCATGCTGGCAGCCGTGCGTCCCCTGGAGACGGGCCAGGTGCTGGAGGCAGACCTGCTGCTCTCCACGGTGCCCGGCGGCGGGGCCGACCACCTGGCAGAGGAGCTGACGGCCAGCGCGCCGGTGCTCTTCGACTGCATCTACGACCCGTGGCCCACCGCGCTCGCCTCCGCCGCCGAGCGGGCTGGCGCGACGGTGCTGAACGGCCTTGACCTGCTGGCGGGCCAGGCCGTCGAACAGGTCCGCCTCATCACCGGGGGAGAGGTCGGTTTCCAGCGGCTGTGGAGGGCCGGCCACGACGAGCTGCTGCGGAGGGTGTCCGCGAGCTAGCAGGAGCTGTGGTGCAGGGCCGGACTCTGAGAGACTGGTGGGCATGCTGCGCTACCTCACCGCCGGTGAATCCCACGGACAGGCCCTGATCGCCACGATGGAGGGCATCCCTGCCCACGTGAAGGTCTCCTCCGACGACATCCGCCATGCCCTGGCCCGCCGTCGCCTGGGGGCCGGACGTGGCGCCCGGATGAAGTTCGAGGCCGACGAGGTGAGCCTGCTGGGCGGTTTCCGTCACGGCGAGACGCTCGGCTCACCGATCGCGATCATGGTGGGCAACACCGAATGGCGCAAGTGGACCGAGGTGATGAGTCCCGACGCCGTGCCGCAGGAGGTGCTCGACGCCCAGGCGCGCAATGCCCCGCTCACTCGGCCGCGTCCCGGCCACGCCGACCTGGCCGGCATGCAGAAGTACGGCTTCGACGAGGCCCGCCCGCTGCTGGAACGCGCCAGCGCCCGCGAGACCGCCGCCCGGGTCGCCATCGGGCAGGTCGCCAAGAACTTCCTCGAACAGGCCGCGGGCATCACCGTGCTCAGCCACGTCGTCGAGCTCGGCCCGGTGAAGGCGGCGCGGAACTTCCCGACCATCGACCAGCTGGAGGCGATCGACGCCGACCCGCTGCGCTGCGTCGACTCCGAGGCCAGCCAGCGCATGCAGGACGAGGTGGCGGCCTGCCACAAGGAGGGCGACACGCTGGGTGGCGTCGTGGAGGTGCTGGCCTGGGGCCTGCCGCCGGGCCTCGGCTCCCACACGCAGGGAGATCGTCGCCTCGACGCTCGCCTGGCCGGCGCGCTGATGGGCATCCAGGCGATCAAGGGCGTCGAACTGGGCGACGGCTTCGAGCTGGCGCGGGTGCGCGGCTCGCAGGCCCACGACGAGATTGCCTCCGGCCCGGACGGGATCCGTCGCCTGAGCCACCATGCCGGTGGCACCGAGGCGGGCATGAGCACCGGCGAGCTGTTGCGCGTGCGGGCGGCCATGAAGCCGATCGCCACCGTCCCGAAGGCGCTGCGCACCATCGACGTCACCACCGGCGACGAGGCCCGCGCCCACCACCAGCGCAGCGATGTGTGCGCCGTCCCGGCCGCGGGTGTGGTGGCCGAGGCCATGGTGGCGCTGGTGCTGGCCGAGGCGGTGCTGGAGAAGTTCGGCGGCGACCAGGTGTCCGAGACGCGCCGCAACCTCGACACCTATCTGGCCGAGGTGGCCGAGCGGGGGCTGCAGGTCCATGGCTGAGCCCCTCGACCGCACCGAGCTGCCCGAGACCATCGTCCTGGTCGGGGCCCCCGGAGCCGGCAAGTCGACGGTTGGCGCCAAGCTGGCCCGTCGCCTCGGTGTCGACTTCGTCGACGTCGACCAGCTGGTCGAAGAGCGTGCCGCAATGCCGATCAGCGAGATCTTCATCACCCACGGCGAGCCCGCCTTCCGCGCCCTGGAGGCGGAATTGACCCGCGAGGCCGTGCAGCGCCCGGGCGTGGTCAGCCTGGGCGGTGGCGCCGTGATGGACGCGGGGACCCGCCAGGTGCTGGCCGGCCGCCATGTCGTGTGGCTGCAGGTCGATGCCCGCCAGGCCGGACGCCGGGTGGGCATCACCGGCAACGGCCGCCCCCTGATGGCCGGCGGGAATGTCCACTCCACGATGGTGCGGCTGATGAATGAGCGCGCGCCGCTCTACGAGGAGGTGGCCAGTCTGGCCGTCGACACCAACCACCGTTCGGCCGGGGCGGTGGTCCGCGAGATCCTGGCCCACCACGGCGTCACGGTCACCGACGAGGAGAACTGATGGCCACGATCACCGTGCAGGCCGAACGCCCCTACGAGGTGCACATCGCACCCGGAGCCCTCGACCAGCTGGAGCGCCTGGTGGGGCCGGCCAGCCGCGTCGTGGTGATCCACCCACCCGTCATGGCCGATGCGGCCGCACGCCTGTGTGCCGGTCTCGACCCGCGGTACCAGATGCACACGGTCGAGGTGCCCGACGGCGAACAGGCCAAGACCGCCGCCGTGCTGCAGGACTGCTGGGACGAGCTGGCCGCCTTCGGCATGACCCGTTCCGACGTCGTGATCGGCCTGGGCGGGGGTGCGACCACCGACCTGGCCGGCTTCGTCGCGGCCACCTGGCTGCGGGGCGTGGGCTACGTCAGCATCCCCAGCACGGTGCTGGCCATGGTGGACGCGGCCGTCGGCGGCAAGACCGGCATCAACGTCTCGGCCGGCAAGAACCTGGTGGGCGCCTTCCACGAGCCGCTGGGGGTCATCTGCGACCTCGAACTGCTGCAGGGGCTGCCCCGCGCCGAGTTGGTCTCCGGCCTGGCCGAGGTGATCAAGTGCGGCTTCATCGCCGACGAGCGCATCCTCGAGCTGGTCGAGCAGGATCCGGACGAGAGCATCGACGTGACCAGCGTGCGCTTCACCGAACTGGTGCGCCGAGCCGTGCAGGTCAAGGCCACCACTGTCTCGGCCGACCTGCGCGAGGCCACCAGCACCGTCGATGCCGTGGGGCGCGAGGCGCTCAACTACGGCCACACGCTGGCCCACGCCATCGAGAAGCACCAGAACTTCTCCTGGCGGCACGGCGAGGCGGTGGCGATCGGCATGGTCTTCGTCGCCGAGGTGGCGCACCGCCTGGTTGGGCTGGACGAGGCCGTCGTGCGACGCCACCGGGAGGTGCTGGCATCGGTGGGCCTCCCGATCGCCTACAACGCTGCGAAGTGGGAGACCGTGCGCGCCACGATGAGCCTGGACAAGAAGGCCCGAGGTGACGCCCTGCGCCTGGTGGGGCTGCGCGCACAGGGCAGCGTGACCATCATCGAGTCCCCGCCGGAGGATGTGCTGCTGGAGGCCTGGCAGGAACTGGGACGAGCTACGACCATTCCCGTCGCGGACTAGTCTGGGGGTATGGCAAAGTCGAACCGTCACCAGTCGAAGCTGTCCATCATCGGAGCGGGGGCGGTGGGAACCTCGCTGGCCTATGCCGCGTTGATCCGTGGCTCGGCAAGCGTCGTCAGCCTCTACGACATCGCCTCCAAGAAGGTCGACGCCGAGGTCAAGGACCTCGCCCACGGCACCCAGTTCACCCATTCCACGGTCATGGGTGGCGACGACATCTCGGTGGTGAAGGACTCCTCGGTGGTGGTGATCACCGCCGGTGCGAAGCAGAAGCCGGGCCAGACCCGGCTGGAGCTGGCCGCCACGAATGCGAAGATCCTCGAGCAGATGATGCCCGACCTGGTGAAGCAGGCTCCCGATGCCATGTTCGTGCTGGTCACCAACCCGTGCGACGTGCTCACCGTCGTCGCGCAGAAGGTCAGCGGTCTTCCCACCGCGCAGGTCTTCTCCACCGGAACCCTGCTCGACACCTCCCGCCTGCGCTACCTGATCGCCCAGCGCACCAAGGTGGCGCAGAGCAATGTGCACGCCACCATCGTCGGCGAGCACGGCGACTCCGAGTTCCCGGTCTGGTCCAGCGCGAACATCTCGTCGGTGCCGATCCGTGAGTGGAGCCATGCCGGCAAGAAGGTCTTCACCGACGAGGTGCTGGCAGAGCTGGCGCACACGGCCGCGCACGCGGCCTATGACGTGATCGAGGGCAAGGGTGCCACCAACTACGCCATCGGCCTGGCCGGTGCCCGCCTGGTGGAGGCCCTGCTCTCGCCGACGCGCACCTCGCTGCCGCTGTCCAGCGTGCTGCAGGGCTACTACGGCATCCATGACGTGGCCCTCTCGCTGCCGACGCTGGTCAGCTCAGCGGGAATCGAGCGGGTGCTGGAGATCCCGATGGACGCCCATGAGGTCTCCTCGCTGCACGCCTCGGCGGACGCGCTGCGCCAGAGCCTGGCGCCCCTGGGCTACTGAGCCACCGTCCGGGCAGGGGCCGCGACCACCTGTCCGTGGGCGGGCCTAGTCTTGTGCCATGGCCAACTACAGCTATGTCAAGGGCGACGACGGCGCGTACACGGTGCGGATCGCCTCGCGCGGCCGCGAGGTGCTCACCGATCCGCTGACCAACTTCGGCACCGCCTTCACGCGACAGGAACGCATCGACCTCAACGTGAACGGGCTGCTGCCGCCCAAGGTGGTCACGATGGACCAGCAGCTCAAGCGCGTCTACTCGCAGTACACCGAACTGGACGACGACCTGGCCAAGTACGTCTACCTGAACACGATGCAGGACCGCAACGAGACGCTCTTCTACCGCCTGCTGACCGACCATCTGGAGGAGATGCTGCCGATCGTCTACACCCCGACCATCGGCAAGGCGATCGAGACCTACAGCCACTGGTACCACCGTCCACGCGGCATCTTCCTGTCCATCGAGGACCCCGACGGCATCGAGCCCGGGCTGAAGAGCTACGGCCACGGGCCGGACGACGTCGACCTGGTGGTGGTGACCGATTCCGAGGGGATCCTGGGCATCGGCGACCAGGGCGTCGGAGGCGTGGCGATCACCGTCGGCAAGCTCAGCGTCTACACCGCAGCGGCCGGCATCCACCCCGGGCGGGTGCTGCCCGTCGTGCTGGACGTGGGCACCGACAACATCGAATTGCTCACCGACGAGACCTACCTCGGCTACCGGCACGCCCGCGTGCGCGGCGAACGCTATGACGAGTTCGTGCAGCGCTTCGTGGAGACCGTCACCCAGCTCTACCCGCGCGCCATGGTGCACTGGGAGGACTTCGGGGCCAGCAATGCCCACCGCATCCTGGAGCGCTACCGCGACGAGATCTGCACCTTCAACGACGACATCCAGGGCACGGCGGCCGTGGTGGTGGCCGCCATCCTCAGCGCCGTGCGTCGCAGCGGCCAGTCGCTGGCCGAGCAGCGCATCGTCATCCACGGAGCCGGAACCGCCGGCATCGGCATCGCCGACCTGCTGGTGGAGGAGATGGTGCTGCAGGGGATGGAGCGCAAGGACGCGCTGGGCTGCTTCTGGGGGCTCGGCTCACGCGGCCTGCTGCGCGAGGGGCTGCCGATGCGCGACTTCCAGCAGCCCTACGCCCGCTCCGCCGAGGAACTGGAGAGCTGGATCTGCGATGCGCCGGGCCGCCACGAGCTGGCCGACGTGGTGCGCAACACCCACCCGACGATCCTGGTCGGGGCCTCGGCCCAGGCCGGCGCCTTCGACGAGAAGCTGGTGCGCGACATGGCGCGCCACTGCGAGACGCCGATCATCATGCCGCTGAGCAATCCGACAGCCAAGGCGGAGGCCGTCCCAGCAGACCTGCTGGCCTGGACCGATGGCCGCGCCCTGATCGCCACCGGCTCGCCCTTCGAGCCCGTGGTCCACGACGGTGTGCGGCACGTCATCGCGCAGGCCAACAATGCGCTGGTCTTCCCCGGCCTGGGGCTGGGCGTGGCAGCCTGCGAGGCGAGCCGGGTCAGCGACGGCATGATCGCCGCCGCGGCCGAGGCGGTGGCCCAGATGGTCACCTCCCGCGCTCCCGGTGCCTCGCTGCTGCCGAGCATGGGCCGTCTGCGGGCGGTCTCGGCCTGGGTCGCCAAGGCCGTTGCCGAGAGGGCCGAGCAGGAGGGTCTGGCACGGCACAAGATGACCGACCCGATCCAGGAGATCCACCAGCTGATGTGGACCCCCGACTACCCGACCGTCGAGGTGGTGTGAGTGCCCGCAGGCCCCTGTGACCAGGCCGCGCAGGTGCTGTCGCAGGAGGACTGGCAGGCGCGCGCCGGGGCACATCGGGAGCGCGCCGAGGCGCTGCTGGCCGGGGTGGTGGAGCGGCGCCGTCGCGGCGAGCGCCATCCGGTCGAGGACTTCCTGTTCGACTACTACACCCTGCGCCCCGGTGAGCTGGTGCGTTGGCATCCCGGTGCCGGCGTGGTGCTCGACGACCCGGACGGCCAGTTCGCGCTGAAGTTCTATCGCCACCAGGACGGCCGCTCGCAGGTGGACGTCGAGGCCTTCCTCGAGCGGCGCGGCCGGACGCTGGAGTGGACCGTGGAGCTGCTCTCGCGCACTGCGGAGCGGCCGGCGGCGCTGGGTTGTTTCGGCATGCACGAGTGGGCGATGGTCTACCACCTGCGGCCCGACCAGACCCGGCACAGCCACCTGCCGCTACGCTTCGACCCCGCGCGCGTGGCGGAGGTGGTGGAGCAGGTGGGCGTGCGGTGCAGCCACTTCGACGCCTTCCGCTTCTTCACCGAAGACGCGGTGCCGCTCAACAGCCTCTCGCCGACGCGTGAGACCCAGGCTGAGATGGACCAGCCGGGTTGTCTTCACGCGAACATGGATCTCTACAAGTGGTGCGGCAAGATGCTGCCGTTGGTGGACTCCGGCCTGCTGCTGGACTGCTATGGGCTGGCGCTCGAGATCCGCGAGCTTGACATGCAGGCCAGTGCCTATGACCTGTCCGGCTGGGGCTACGAGCCGGTGGCCGTCGAGACCCCGGAGGGGCGTGCCGAGTACGTGCGACGGCAGCGCGGCTTCTCCGAGCAGGCCCAAGTGCTGCGACGGCGACTGCTGGGCCAGCTGCAGCCGTTCAGGGCTGTCCTCGTCTGAAGGCTGGCTGTGGCGGGCGTGGCAGGGGCGGTCATGGACCCCATCTGGCCTAGGGTGACTAGCCGGACCCAAGCCCCTCAAGGAGAGACGTGACCGACACCCCAGCCCACCTCCGCCGCGGCGCAGCCCTGCTCGGCCTCGTCTCCCTCGCGGGCCTGACGAGCTGCGCGCACGTGGAGCCCACCGCGGCCCCCGGCAAAGCGTCGGTGACCGTCACGACCGCTGCCTCGCCCTCGGTCAGTGGGTCCGTCAGCTCGGCGCCTGCATCGCCCAGTCCGTCCCAGCCCCCGAGCGCCGGTGCGACGGCGAGTGCCTCGGCGAGTGTCACTGCGAGCCCTTCGGTGAGCCCCACCCCCAGCGCCGCCCCCAGCGCCGTGGTGAGTGCTGCCAGCGGCGAGGAGAAGGTGCGCGAGCTGCAGCACCGGCTGCAGCAGCTGGCCTGGTTCGAGGGCAGGATCACCGGGAAGCTGGGCGAGGACACGGTTGCAGCGGTGCGCGGCTTCCAGGCCAAGCGGGGACTGCAGGCCACCGGTGTCGTCGATGACAGGACCTGGAAGGAACTGGTTGGCCGTACCAAGCAGCCCACCCATGACCAGATGCACAACATCCTTCGCCCCGGCCCGGCCCTGCTCAAGAAGGGTGCCACCGGCGCCTCGGTGAAGGACCTCCAGGCGCGCCTGAAGCAGATCGGCTGGTTCTCCGGGAAGGTCACCGACACCTACGGCGATGCCACCGTCAGCGCCGTCGAGCAGTTCCAGGCCAAGCGCGGCATCCCCACCACGGGAGAGGTCGACCAACGCACCCTGGACCGGCTGAATGCCATGACCCGCAAGCCGACCGCCGACGAGCTGGCCAACCGTCAGCCCAAGGCGCGGGCGGCACGTCTCGATCCGCGCTGCATGACCGGCCGGGTCATCTGCATCTCCAAGACCAGCCGCACCCTCAGCTGGGTGGTCGACGGCACGGTGCGCTCCACGATGGACGTGCGTTTCGGGTCCGAGCTGACGCCCACCCGGGAGGGGACCTTCCAGGTGAACTTCAAGTCCCGCGACCACGTGAGCACCCTGTACCACACCAAGATGCCCTTCGCGTTGTTCTTCTCGGGCGGCCAGGCGATCCACTACTCGGCCGACTTCGCGGCGCGCGGCTACAACGGCGCGTCCCACGGCTGTGTCAACGTGCGCAACTACGACGCGGTCGCCTCCCTGTTCGACCAGGCCCGCACCGGTGATCGGGTGGTCGTGCATCGTTGAGTCGGGGGGCTGGTCAGCCCTCCACCTTGAGGGCCGCCACCTGGCGGCCGTGCGTGCCGGCCAGGAAGATGGTGGTGTCGCCACGCTCCTTCTCGAACAGCACGGGCCCGGTGAGTGTCTGCCCGGCCCGGATCGGCTGCCCGGCCAGGTAGTCGTTGCCCGTTGAGGACGGGTCGTACTGGCGTGCCGTGGGCCCGTTGTCGAGTGCGAAGAAGTCCAGTCGCTGCTGGCCCTGGGTGAGGCTCACCCGGATGGTGAGCACCAGGCCCTCGCTGGTCCATTCGTCGCGCAGGATCTCGAAGGTGCCGGCGCTGGCCTCCTCGGCATTGGCGAAGGGGATCGAGCGCAGGTTCCCGGTGGCGGGGGCGCGTCCGGGCGTCGGGTCCGCGGCGGTGGCCCCTTCGGTCGGGATGCTGGCGGTCGGCGCCGGGCGTGTGGTCTGCGGTTCGGGCCCAGAACCCATCCGCGCCACCCCCCACAGCAGGCCTCCGATGATGGCCAGGGCGAGCAACGACAGGAGCAGGGGGAGCCGGCTGCGGGGCGGTGCCGCGAGTTCGGGTGGCAACGAGGTCGGCGCCTGTGGCTGCCCGGGATGAGGCTCGCTGCCCGGGGTGGGGGCCGGCTGTCCGAAGGGCTGGCGGGGATCGCGCCCATTGCTGGGGCGTTGGCCGAAGGGCTGGCGCGGGTCGCGGCTGGGGGGCTGGGTCATGGTGCGGCCAGCCTAGTCGCCCGTTGTGACGCGCTGCGCTCCCAGGAGCCTGTTGTCCACAGATTGCCGGGTCTGCTGCAAGGGTGGTTCGGCGGTGGATCACTGACGGATTCGCCGGCGCCACCTCGACAATAAAGGGGCATGGACGATGACATCACCCGCCTGCGACTTTCCGACAGCCAGGACCTCCTGGCCCTGGCCCCCTACCTTCTGGGCTACCAACCCTGCGAACAGCTCGTCTTCGTCGTGATCGCCTCGGGACGCCTCGTGCTCACCGGCGCGGTGGCGGCCGAGGGTGTACTGCACGAGGAAGCGACCCGCGACAGCATCAGCACGGCACTGGACCAGTTCGACGACCCCATGGTGCTGCTCGCCTGCTGGAGCCAGGACGAGGACCTGGCCGAGCAGGTGCTGGGACGGGCGGAAGTGTGGGCCGACCCGTCGCGGGTCCTCGATTCGATCCACGTCGGTACACGTCGCTGGCGCTCGCGCTGGGCCATGCCCGACCATGCCGGCGGTGACGTCGAGGAGCTGGAGGGGCTGCCGGTGGTGGCCCAGGCCATCGTGGCCGGCCTGGTGCGTGCGCCGGACCGTGGCCATGCCGTCGCCGTGGTCGAGGGTCCCGACCCGTCGTCGGGGCTCGAGGACCGGCTGCTGGACGCGGAGGACCGGCTGCACCCCTTGGACTGGACCCACTGGGAGGCCCGTGCACTTGAACTCCAGCAGGCAGGGTTGGATGCAGTCCAGGCTGCCGGGTCGCAGCGGATCCCGGTGGAGGTGCAGGGCGACCTTCTCGAATGGGAGGCCCTGCTGGCCCAGGCAGCAGTGCTGGCGGGGGACGAGGTCACCCGCGAGCGGCTCTGGATGCGTCTGGGGCGTCGGGAGGCCCAGCCAGCCCTCGACTTCTGGACCCAGGTGGTGGCCACCACGCCCGAGCCCTGGGCGAGCGGGCCGCTGGTGATGATGGCCTTCAGCGCCTGGCTGGCCGGCCAGGGGGCGCTCCACGTGGCCTGCCTGGAGCGACTCACCAGGTTGGGGGCCCAGGGCTCACAGGTGGAGGTGCTGGAGATTGCCAACCGGTGCGCCGTTGCGCCCTCGCGCTGGGAGCAGGTGCGTGCGGCAGACGTCTTCGGGGTGCCTGCCTGAGCCGGCGCGGCGGCCGATAGCGTGGGAGGCATGTTCCTGCTCGTCCGTGCCAGCCGTGACCTCGAAGGTTCTGCCACAGCGACTCGGGACGCACTGGTCGCTGGCGGGATGCCTGCGGTGCTGCAGGAGGCCACCGCTTCACCGAGGACGCAGGACGAGCAGTGGCGGCACCTGGTCACCCGTCTCGATGCCGGGACAGGCCTGGACCAGGGCGGACTGTCCTGGCTCGGCGAGGGTGCGGCAGTGGCCTCCTGTGACCTCCAGGTGCCGTTTGCCGACGAGTCCGGTGGGGCACTGGTGCTCGTCGACGAGATTGCCGCCGTCGTGGGAGCCACTGGGGAATTGCTCTTCGTGGCCGCCGACGACCTGGTGCGGCTGTGCGGAGATGGGTTGAGCGCCGCCGACCGCACCGAGCTCGCGGCCCAGTGGGCCCAGGTGCACGGCCTGGCGCTGGTCCTGGTGCTCTCGGACACCGACGTGGTGGCGGTCAAGGGGGATGGGCGTACCCAGGATCTGGCAGGCCAGTGGACCGTTGACGATCCCGTGGGACGCGGCCAGACGGTGGCACGGTTGCTGGCCGCCTATGTGCGGTGCCCCGCCGACCTGGCCCAGGTCCTGCCCGCCGTGGGGGCCTGACTGCTCCTGGGACTTGTGGTGACCCCTTGCCGATTCTTCCGGAGAGGGACCTTGTAAACTCCTGCGCATGCCAACACAGGGTCCGAGCGGACCGCCAGAGCCCACTGCGCAGATGTCGATGTCCTCGGCCCGGGCGGCGGTGCTCGATGCCGTGCGCGAGCGCGGCAGGCTCTGTTCGGTGCGTGAAATCGCCGAGGAGTTCGAGCTGCACCCCAACACGGTGCGCGAACATCTCGACGCCCTGCTCGACCAGGGACTGGTCGCTCGCGAGTCCGCCCGGCCCACCGGTCGCGGACGCCCGGCCCTGATGTACCGGGCCACCAGCGCCGCCGAGGACGTCGCCCGCGACTACGAACTGCTCACCAAGGTCCTGTCGGAGCAGATCGCCTCGATGCCCAATGGCGTCGAGGTGGCTCGTCAGGCGGGGCGCACCTGGGGCAATGCCCAGGTGGCGGGGGCCGACGGGGTCCGCCCCACCGACCTGGGGCCACACGTGGCGCGGCTCGGTTTCGAGCCGACCCAACCCGATGCCACTGGCCGCCTGGTCCTGCGTGCCTGCCCGATCCTGTCCGCGGCACGCCGCAATCCCGAGATCGTGTGCACCGTCCACCTGGGCTTCGTGGAGGCGATGGTCGAGGCCGCCGGTGGTGACCCCGACGACATCGACCTGGCTCCGATGGGCGACCCTGCGGGGTGCGTGCTGCGCGTCGGGGCGCTGGCAAGACCCCAGGGGTGAGGGCACTGTCCAAGGGCTGACCGCCGCCAGGTAGCATTTGTCACGCCATGGACATTGCAAAATCATCCTCCGGGGGGCTCGACCGTCCCCACCGTCTCACTCGCCGAGCCTGGCACGGCCGCGCCTCGCTGCCGATGTTGGCGTGGGCCATCGTCACGATCCTGGTGGTGGTCAACCACCGCTTCCTGCCGGTGGCCACTTGGCTGATGGTGCACTGCACCGTCCTCGGGATCGCCAGCAATGCGATCGTCGTGTGGAGCAACCACTTCGCCGATGCGGTCCTGCGCAGTCGTGATCGTGGTCATCGCCGCGAGGCCGTCCAGCTCATTCTGCTGAACACCGCGCTGGTGCTCCTCGTCGCGGGCGTGGCGGGGCAGTGGAGCATCCTGGTGTGGCTGGCCGCGGCCCTGCTGGTGTCCCTGGCGGCGACGGCGGTGGTGGGCCTGGCACGCCAGGCGCGCCAGAGCCTCCCGGCACGCTTCTCGATGACCATCGCCTGGTACCAGGCCGCCGCCTGTTGCCTCGTGCTCGGCGTCGTCCTCGGAGCCTTGATGGCCGTTCCCTTCGGCCGCTGGTCCGACGTGCTGCTCGCCAGCCACCTGGTGCTCAATGCGCTGGGGTGGATCGGGCTGACCATTCTCGGAACCCTGGCCACCCTGTGGCCCACCATGCTGCGCACCCGCGCCCCCGAGGGCGTGGAGCAGGCCGCTGCCAAGGCACTGCCCACGGCCTTGGTGGGCATCGCGGTCTGTGCCCTGGCTCCCTTCCTGCATCCCGTGGCGCCGCTGTGGTGGCGCATCATCGGGGCTCTGGGCATGGTCACCTTCCTCGCCGCGGTGCTCACCCAGACCGGACCGATGCTGGCCGTCTGGCGATCCAAGCGGGCCTGCACCTTCCCGGCCCTGTCCACCGGCCTGGGCATGGCCTGGCTGCTGGGCTGGCTCGGCTGGTGTGTCTGGCTGTGGATGTCGAGCACCTCGCCCGCGGTGATGGTCGGGCGGCTGCGACCCACCGTCGCGGTGCTGCTGGTCGGCTTCGTGCTGCAGGTCCTGTGTGGTGCGCTGGCCTACCTGGTGCCCGTCGTCCTGGGCGGCGGTCCGGCCATGGTGCGCACCACCACCGCCCTGTTCGAGAAGGGCGCCGTGGCGCGGCTGGCCGTGGTCAACCTGGGTCTGGCGCTGTTCCTGCTGCCGATCACCTCGGTGTGGAAGGTCACCAGCTCGCTGGCCGTCTTCGTCGCACTGTCCCTCTTCGTGGTCCGCCTGGTCGCCGCCCGCCGCGCCCGTCGCCGAGGACTGGCCGACGAAAGGGCGACGCACGAGCCGTCGCCGAAGCGAATGGGGCGCGGTGTGGCCATCGGGCTGGCCTGGCTGCTGGCCACCGGCGTGGTCGCGCTGGCCGTCGACCCGGTCTCCTTCAAGTCCATGGCAGGCCTGACCCGCAGCGGGTCGGGGGTTGCTGCCACCGGGCAGACCACCACCGTCGACATCGTCGCCCAGAACATGACCTTCACCCCTGACCGCATCGAGGTGCCGGCCGGCAACCGCCTGGTGATCCGGCTCACCAACAAGGACGAGGGCCTGACCCACGACCTGATCCTCGACACCGGAGCCACCAGCGGCCGCCTGGCGCCGGGGGAGAGCACCGAGTTCGACGCCGGCATCATCGATGGACCCACCGCCGGCTGGTGCTCGGTGACCGGCCACCAGGCGATGGGCATGACCTTCCAGGTGGACGTCCCCGGTGCGCAACCCTCGGCCACCGCCGCCGACACCGCCCAACAGGCCTCCGGCCCGGCCGCCGCGCCCACCTTCACCCCCGGACGTGCCTACTCGGCCGGCTGGAGCCCGCGCGAGGCCCGGCTCGATCCCGCCCCCGCGACGAAGCTGCACCGCACGACCCTGCGCGTCACCGACGAGGTCATGGAGGTGGCGCCGGGCGTGCAGCAGACCATGTGGACCTTCAACGAACAGGCCCCCGGACCGGTGCTGCGGGGCCGCATCGGCGACGTCTTCGAGATCACCCTGGTCAACGACGGCGGCATGGGCCACAGCATCGACTTCCACGCCGGGGCGCTGGCCCCCGACCGTCCGATGCGCACCATCGCCCCCGGCGAGTCACTGGTCTACCGCTTCACCGCCACCCGGGCCGGCATCTGGATGTACCACTGCTCCACCGCCCCCATGAGCGTGCACATCGCCAATGGCATGTACGGCGCGGTGGTCATCGATCCGCCGGACCTTCCCGAGGTCGACCGCGAGTACATCCTCGTCCAGGGCGAGCAGTACTTCGGCGCCGAGGCAGAGGGGGCCCCGGGCGTCGCCGATCCGGCCAAGATCGCCCAGGAACGGCCCGATGCCGTGGTCTTCAACGGCCACCCCAACCAGTACGACCACAGCCCCCTGGCCGCGACGGCTGGGGAGCGGGTGCGCTTCTGGGTGCTGGATGCCGGACCGAACCGCCCGTTGGCCTTCCACATCGTCGGGGCCCAGTTCGACACGGTCTGGAGCGAGGGCGCTTGGCGGCTGCGACGCGGCGCCTCACCGGGGGTGTCCTCCGGCACCGACGGCGGGAGCCAGACCCTCGGACTGCTGGCCAGCCAGGGCGGCTTCGTCGAGACCGTCTTTCCCGAAGCCGGGAACTACCCGATGGTCAACCACCAGATGGTCGACGCCGAACGCGGCGCCCATGGCATCGTGACGGTCAGCTGAGCCGCCCGCGCCGATCCCAAGACTCCGTCCACAGGTGCCCGTCATCCACAGGAGCGGGTGGGCGTGACCATCGCGGCTATCCCACCCACACACTCCTGGTGTGAGGAGAACTGACGAACGTCTCGACGAACTGGCGCGCGCCCGGCTGGCCTTCGTGGTCTCCGGCGGGCAGCTGGTTCCCACCGGACCGCGGCGTGCCGCCGATCCGCCCGAAGGTGCCGAGCCGTCAGGCGTCGGCATCGAGGACCTCGAGGACTGGGCCCCACACGACTTCGCACGCCACGACGGGCGAGGGCGGTCCGATGTCACGACGTCCACCCCGCGGCAGGGCGAGGACGAACCAGGGATCGGGACAGTCGCCACCGGTGACGAGTACATCGCCGGACACCGCCAGTGGGGCACCAACGCGCTCGAGCGTGGCCGACGCTTCGTCGAAGGGCACCTGAGCGCGGTCTGCCTCGTGCTGGCCCTCGGGCTGCTGTTCACCGCTGCGGTGGTGATGCGTGCCCGCCCCACCACCGTCGAGCTGAGCCAGCAGCCACTGCCGGTCGCGACGCCTTCCGCGCAGCCTGCGACCGGACAGGTGGCCTCGCCAGCGCCAGCCTCGTCGGCCATCCCGGCACGAATCCGCATCCACGTCGCCGGGGCGGTGGTGCGTCCCGGCGTGGTCACCCTGCCTGCCGGAGCCCGCGTGGCCGATGCAGTCGGTGCGGCAGGAGGCCTGCGACAGGACTCCCGGCTGGGGCAGCTCAACCTCGCCGCACCTCTGGGAGATGGAGACCAGGTGTGGGTGGGCGACAGCAGGCAGCCAGGGGGCGAGGTGAGACCGGCGGGGCAGACTGCCCCGGCTGACGGGCCGGGGGCGGCAGCGCAGTCCGGGGCAGGGACGCCCGGTAGGACGCCCACGGGTGGCGCAGACGGGACGCGGCAGGTGGACCTCAACCAGGCAACGCTCGAACAGCTCGACCAACTGCCCGGGGTCGGGCCGGTGACGGCCCAGAGGATCCTCGCCTGGCGCCAGGAGCACGGTCGCTTCAGCCGGGTCGAGGAGCTCCAGGAGGTCGACGGAATCGGTCCCAAGACCTACTCCCAGTTGTCGACCCATGTCCGAGTCTGAGGATGACCACGAACCGGCCGACCTGCGGTTGCTCCCGGTCGCCGCCGCCTGCTGGGCGGGCAGCTGGTGGGGATGCGCCCCTGGATGGGGCAGTGGGCTCGTCATCACGGCCATCACCTTGGTCGTGTGCCTGGTGCTGGCACGTCGTGGCAGGAGCTGGCAGGCCGTCGCCGTGCTGTGTGCCGTCCTGGTGGGCGCTGGTGGTGCCGGGATGCGACACCACCAACTCCAGAACAGCCAGCCGGCCGAACTCGCCCGCGACCGGGCCCAGGTCAGCCTCACCGCCCGCCTGCCGAGTGAGGCCAGGATCCATCCAGCCCGAGGACACCTGCCCGAATCGGCCACGGCGACCGTCGTGCTCCGCCAGGTCGACGGGCGCGGATCGTCGGTGCGGCAACGAGTCGCGCTGCGGGTGCGTGCCCCGGGCCCGGCGGCAGCCTCCCTGGTGGATGCGCCCGTGGGTTCGACGATCATGCTCGAGGGACGACTGGCGCCGTCGCAGCCCGGACGTCCTGAAGCGGCAGAACTGACCATCCGAGCGCCGGTGCGGGTGCTTGAACCACCCGGCAGGGCAGCGCGCGTCACCAACCATCTCCGGGCTGGCCTGCGTGAGTCGATGCGCTGGTCACCGCCGATGCAGACCGGTCTGGTCCCCTCGCTCGTGGTGGGCGACGTGCAGGGGCTCGATCCAGCCCTGGAGGAGTCCTTCCGGGCGACCGGGCTGACGCACCTCACTGCGGTCTCGGGCACGAACCTGTCGCTCATGCTGGTGGCCCTGCTGGGGGCGGTCCGTTGGGCGGGGGTGCGGGGTTGGGCGGTGCGCTGGACCGGCCTGTTCGGGGTGGTGGTCTTCGTCGTCATCTGCCGCTCGGAGCCCAGCGTGCTGCGCGCGGGCGCCATGGGTCTGGTGGCCTTGGCCGGGCTGGGTCTGGCCGGCGGCCGGCAGCGTGGCCTGCGGCACCTGTGCGTGGCGGTCTGGTTGCTCCTGCTGGCCGACCCGTGGCTCGCGCGCTCGCTCGGCTTCGTCCTGTCGACCCTGGCCACGGCGGGGATCCTGTGGTGGGGCGGGCGCTGGTGCCGGTCGATGCGCTGGGCGCCGGGATGGCTGGCCGAGGCCGTCGCCATCCCCTTGGCCGCCCAGCTCGCCACCCAGCCGGTCGTCACCAGCCTCAACGGGCAGGTCTCCATGGTCGGTCTGGCCGCCAACGCCCTGGCCGGACCCTTCGTCGGGCCGGCGACCGTGCTCGGGCTGGTGGCGGTGCTCCTGGCGCCGATGTCTGGCACGGCTGCCGCCATGGCCGGGTGGCTGGCGGGGTGGTGCGTGCAGCCGGTCATCTGGATCGCCACCGCCGGGGCTGGCCTGCCTGCCGCCACCTGGCGCTGGCCGGCGACGACACCGATGCTGGTGCTGCTGGCCGCGGTCTGCCTGTGCCTGTGTGGGGTGGTCCCGGCAGTCCTCTCCTCTCGCTTGTGGTGCCTGCTGGCAGCGCTGCTGCTCTGCCTGACCAGCCTGCGCTCCCCACAGCCGCTCGGATGGCCCGGACCGTGGCAGGTGGCCTTCTGCGATGTCGGGCAGGGCGATGCCACCGTGCTGCGGGTCGACGAGCACAGCGCCGTCCTGGTCGATGCAGGACCGCCAGGCGGCGGCGCTCGCGACTGCCTGCGGACGCTGGGCATCGAGCGCATCACCACGCTGGTGCTCACCCACTACCACGCCGACCACATCGGTGGCCTGCCCGAGGTGCTGCGTCGGGTGCGCGTCGAGCGGGCCCTCGTCGACCCGCGCACCGCCGCACCCGGGGCGGATCGTGCGCTGCAGATGCTGCGCGAGGCGGGCGTCGAGGCCGAGCCCGCCACGCTGGGGGAGGGTTTCACCGAGGGAGCCGTCTCGTGGCAGACGGTGGGGGTCGGGGCAGGGCTGCCACTGACGACCGGCGGGGCAGGCGGCGGGGAGGGGGAGAGCTCCGCGGAGAATGACGGGGCTGTCGTGGCCGTCGCCCAGGTGGGGGAGCTGCGGGTGGTGCTGCCCGCCGACGTGGAGCCACCGGGCCAGCAACCACTGGTGGAGCGCGGCTGGGCGCCCCAGGCGCAGGTCCTCAAGATGCCCCACCACGGGTCACGACGCCAGGACGAGCGCTTCTGGTGCCAGTCCGGCGCTTCCCTGGCCGTCGCCAGTGCGGGCTGGCGCAACAGCTACCGGCACCCGACCCCGACTGCCCTGCAGCTGGCCGAGCGCTGCGGCATGACCGTGGCCCGCACGGATCTGGGCGGCACCGTCACCGTCTGGCGCCAGGGCGTGCGGCTGGAGGTTCGTGCCCAGCGCGACGGGCCCCCATGACCGGTGGGGCCTTGCGGCCGCGCACGCCCGGCCGTCGCCCTTGCGGTGGCCGGATCTGTCGGTGCCGACTGGCATGCTTGGAGCCATGGCCAGCCAGCGCACCTCCCGCCCCGCGAGCACCCAGCAGACCTTCGGCAGCGCGCTGCTGGTGACCGGCACCGAACAGCTCATCGCCGAGCGGATCGTCGCCGAGCGGGTCACGGCGGCGCGTCGGGCCGAGCCCAGTGCCGAGGTGACGAAGGTGGCGGCCGTCGAGCTGGAGGGCAACCGCTTCGCCGAGCTCACCGGAGGCTCGCTCTTCGCGGCCGCGAGCATCGTGGTGGTGGAGGACCTGGCGAACCTCTCCCAGGACCTCTTCGACGCCGTGCTCGCCACCGCCAAGGATCCTGGGCCCGAGCTCTGCCTCACGCTGGTGCACGGGGGAGGGCAGAAGGGCAAAGGTCTGCTGGACAAGCTCAAGAAGGCGAAGGTGGAAGTGGTCGAAGCCGCCCCCGTCAAGGCGTGGGAACTGCCCCGCTGGGTCTCGACCGAGGCCAGGCGGCTGCGCATCCAGATGGACGCCGAGGCGGCGCAAGCCCTCGTCGACGCGGTCGGTCACGACCTGCGAGCCCTGGCCGGGGCGGTCTCGCAGCTGGGAAGCGACTGGCAGGACCAGACGATCACCGCCGCCATGATCCAGCGCTACTTCGCCGGGCGCGCCGACGTCACCAGCTTCGCCGTCGCCGACGACATCATGGCCGGCAACCCCGGGCAGGCCCTGGAGAAGCTGCGCTGGGCGCTGTCGACCGGGGTGGCCCATGTCCTGGTGACCAGCGCCGTCGCCAACTCGCTGCGGGGCCTGGGCAAGTACCTCGACGCCCGTTCGGCCCGCCTGCCCGAGGGCCAGCTCGCCCGAGAGGTTGGCGTCCCGCCGTGGAAGCTCAAGGACCTCTCGCGGCTGTCGCGCAGCTGGAGCGCCGAGGGCATTTCGCAGGCGGTGCAGGCCGTCGCGAAGGCGGATGCCCAGGTGAAGGGCGCTGCCAGCGATCCGGATTTCGCCCTGGAGCAGATGCTGCTGGCCATCAACCGCGCCCACCGCGTGGGACGCGACTGAGCCTGCCCGCTCGACGGGGGAATGCCGCACACCCCTTGCCTGGGCACCACTGCGCAGGTAGCACGAAACCAGCGCCCTGGCCCCCAGTCGGGACAGGACGCTGGTCGTGAAGATCTGTCACATCATCGGCCAGAGCCGACGGTGATCACGGGTGCACGTCAGTGCAGCAGGCGCGAGGCCTGGATCAGAGCGAGGCAGCCTTGGTCGAGATCGACGACTTGCGGTTGGCGGCCTGGTTCTTGTGGATGACGCCCTTGGAGACAGCCTTGTCCAGCAGGCGGTTCGCGGTCTTGGCCAGGGTCTGGGCCTTCTCGGTCTCACCAGCGGCAGCGGCATCGTTGAAACGACGGACGGCGGTACGCAGACCGGACTTGACGGCCTTGTTGCGCAGACGCGCCTTCTCGTTCGTCTTGTTGCGCTTGATCTGGGACTTGATGTTTGCCACGTGTATAACCCTCTGACTGGAGTCGGATCTGGAAAGCAGAAGAAATCTTGGTGCGCCTTTTGGACGCGACAGGTCACACTACCAGCCCAGCGGCTAGCCGCTCAACTCGACGGCTTGGCGGCACTTCATAGGCTGGAGACATGAGCAACCAGAACCGGACGACCCGAACCGAGACCGACAGCATGGGCGAGATCCAGGTGGACGCCTCGCGCCACTGGGGCGCCCAGACCGAGCGCAGCCTGCACCACTTCGACATCGGCCGAGAGACCTTCGTGTGGGGACGTCCCATGGTCAAGGCCCTGGGCGAGCTGAAGAAGGCCGCGGCGCGCGCCAATGCCGAGCTGGGGGAGCTGCCCACCGACATCGCCGAACTGGTCGTCAAGGCCGCCGACGAGGTCGTCGCCGGCGCCCTGGACGAGGACTTCCCGCTGGTGGTCTTCCAGACCGGCTCGGGAACGCAGTCCAACATGAACGCCAACGAGGTGATCAGCAACCGGGCCATCGAGCTGGCCGGCGGCGAGATGGGCAGCAAGAGCCCCGTCCACCCCAATGACCACGTCAACCGTGGCCAGAGCTCCAATGACACCTTCCCGACCGCGATGCACGTGGCGGTGTGCACCCAGCTGACCGCCGAGCTGTACCCCGGTGTCGGGCAGCTGCGCGACACGCTCGCCGCGCTGGCCGAGGAGCACCAGGACCTCGTGATGGTGGGCCGCACCCACCTGCAGGACGCCACCCCGGTGACCTTGGGCCAGGTGATCGGTGGCTGGGTGGCCCAGATCGACGAGGCGCTGCAGGCCGTGCACTTCGCCGACGAGCAGACCCGCGCCCTGGCCATCGGCGGCACCGCCGTGGGGACCGGCCTCAACTCCCACCCCGACTTCGGCCCCCGCACCGCCTCCTTCCTCAGTGAGCAGACAGGCATCGACTTCCGCCAGGCCGACGACCTGTTCGCGGCGTTGAGCGCCCACGACGCCCTGGTCACCCTGTCGGCCGCGCTTCGCACCCTGGCCGGGGCCCTGTTCAAGATCGCCAATGACGTGCGCTGGTATGCCTCCGGCCCGCGCGAGGGCATCGGCGAGCTGCTGATCCCCGAGAACGAACCGGGCAGCTCGATCATGCCGGGCAAGGTGAACCCCACCCAGTGTGAGGCCCTGACGATGGTCTGCGCGAAGGTCTTCGGCAATGACGCGACGGTGGCCTTCAGTGGCTCGCAGGGCAACTTCCAGCTCAATGTCTACAAGCCGGTGATGGCCTGGAGCGTGCTGGAGTCGATCCAGCTGCTGGCCGATGCCTGCCGCAGCTTCGAGGAGCACTGCGCCCGGGGCATCGAGCCCAATCGCGAGGTGATCGCCGAGCACCTGGACAGTGACCTGATGCTGGTCACCGCCCTCAACCGCCACATCGGCTATGACAAGGCGGCCAAGATCGCCAAGACCGCACACAAGCAGGGCAGCACCCTCAAGGAGGCCGCCGTCGAGCTGGGCCTTGTCAGCGCCGAGGACTTCGACCGCTGGGTGGTGCCGATCGAGATGACCCGCCCCAGCGCTGGCTGAGCCACCTGCCAAAGCCGTCACCAGCGTAGGCGCGACCAGCGGCAGGGCTCAGATCCAGCCCTGCCGCTGGGCGCGCTGGATGGCCTCGTGCCGATTGCTGGTGCCCAGCTTGGCCACCGCACTGGACAGGTAGTTGCGCACCGTCCCCGGCGACAGGTGGGCGCGCAAGGCGATCTCCTCGACCGGCGCCCCGTCCGCAGCCAGCTCCAGCACGTCGGCCTCGCGCGCCGTCAACGGTGAGTCGCCGGCCGCCATCGCCTCAGCGGCCAGCTGCGGGTCGACGTGGCGCCCGCCGGCGGCCACCTCCCGGATCACCCGGGCCAGGGTGCTGGCCGCCACCGTCTTGGGCAGGAAGCCCCGCACGCCCGCCGCGAGTGCCTTCTTCAGGTGTCCTGGACGGCCGTGGCCAGTGACGATGATGCAGCGGCAGTCCGGCTGTTCCCGCAGGATCTCGACGGCGGCGTCGATGCCGTCGAGGCCCGGCATCTGCAGGTCCAGCATCGCCACGTCCGGCTGGTGATGGCGGGCGGCCGTGACGGCCTCCTGGCCGCTGGCAGCCACCGTCACCACCTCCACGTCGTCCTCCAGCTCCAGCAGTGAGACCAGGGCGTCGCGGATCAGCGTCTCGTCGTCGGCAACCAGCAGGCGGATCATCGTTCTCCTTCGGGGGCAGCGGCCAACGGCAGTGTGAAGGTCACCACGAACTGGGATCCGTCGCTGGCGGTCTCGATCGTCCCACCCAGCGGCGTGATCCGTTCGGCCAGGCCGACCAGTCCCGAGCCGGCGCCGTGGCGCGTCCGTCGGGCCCCGTCATTGGTGACGGTCAGCCGCACCCGGTCACCGGCCTCAAGGGCAATGGTGCACCAGGTCGCCTCGCTGTGCCGCACCACATTGGTCACCGCCTCCCGCAGCGCCCAGCCCAGCGCCTCCTGGTGTGGCGCGTCGATGGTGGCGACGACCGACTCGCCACTGACACGGGTGCTCACCCCGCTGGTGCCCAGGATCGCGCGGGCGCCGGCCAGCTCGGTCGCGAGCTCCGCACGCCGGTAGCCGGCCACGACGGCGCGCATCTCCTCCAGTGCCTCGCTGGCCACGGTGTGCACCGACTCCATCTCGGCGACCGCCCGATCGGTGCGATCCCGGCGCACCAGCTCGGCGGCGAGCTGGCTCTTGAGGGCGACGGCCGACAGGCTCCGGCCGACGACGTCGTGCAGGTCGCGGCTGAAGCGCAGGCGCTCCTCTGCGACGGCCAGTCGGGCGGCGGTGGCGCGGGCGGCCTCCAGCTCGGCGACGACGCCGAGCATCCAGCCGGACAGCCGGCAGGTGTAGACGAGGCTGCCGATCACGATGCTGGGCACCAGGGCCAGCACGAGGGCGGTGAAGGGATCCAGGCCACGCAGCAGCACGATGAGCAGCGGTAGGCCGATCAGGGCGCAGAGCAGGACGATGGTCTGGCGCCGGTCGAGCAGGCAGGCCAGCACGCAGGCCGGGGCGATCACGCTGCTGACCGCGATCGCGTGCGGGGTTCCCCAGCTCACCTGCGGGACGATTGGCACGAAGAGGCTGGCAACCAGGAGGGTCACCACCACTGGTACCGACAGGCTGAGCCACTGGAGGCGGGTGGGAACTGCCCTGCCCAGGAAGACATCGAGGGCGGGTCCGAGCCAGGCGACGGCCACGACCGCGCCGACGACGACCAGTGCACCGATCGCCAAAAGCAGTGGATCGGGGGTGGCCCGCGCCACCTGGGCGAGGCCACTCAGCGGCAGCATGGGACAGATCAGCAGGACCAGTGCCGTCGAGGCGCGGGTGTAGCGGTGGAAGCGCTCGGTGGACGTGCTGCCGAGCAACCGGTTGGACAGTCCGGTTGCTCGGCGGGCTGGCGTGTGGGGGTTCACGAAGCCGATCCTGTCACCTGTCGGGCCGTCACCGGCGGGGCTCCCACGCCATGGTGCGGCGCAGGTACCAGCCGCAGGCGATCGTCCAGGCCACCATCACGCCCACCGGCTGCGCAGCTGCCGCCCAGGTCTCGGCCAGGCCCAGGTGGCGTCCGTCCATCGTGGTGCCGTTGAGGCCGAGCATCACCAGCTCCGAGACCGGGACCACCGGCAGCAGGTGCATCAGCGACTCGACGCGCTCGGGCATCGACGAGAGGGGCACGACCATGCCCGAGATGCCCATGAAGAGCAGCACGCCGGGCATCGTGGTGAGCTGCGAGGCCTCGACCGTTCGGGTGGAGACGCCGGTCTGGAAGGCGCAGATGGAGAAGAAGGCCGCCCCCAGGCCGAGCCCGACGAGCACCAGCAGGGGATTGGTGAAGGCGGGTGCGCCGAAGGCGGCGCAGGTGGCGGTCAGTACCAGGACCGCCTGCACCACCAGCACGAGGACATTGGGCAGGGCGACGCTGGCCAGGATCTCGGCGGGGTGGCTGGAGCCGGAGCGTAGCCGCTTGAGCACCAGTGACTCGCGACGGGCCACCACCGCGGTGGTCAGGTTGTAGTAGACGGCCAGGCTCAGGCCCATCAGCACCAGCGTCGTGGTGATCATGGTGGCCAGGCCTCCCTGCGGCATGGACTCGGCCAGCGTCTTCACCATGGGCAGGTTCATCAGCATCAGCACCATCAGCGGCGCCATGGCGACGGCATAGAAGAAGGCGACCTTGTTGCGCAGCAGCATGCGCATCTCGGCGGTCGCCATGCCCGTGAGGCGACGAAGGCTGCGGGCGACGGGGGAGGGAAGGCCCTGGGCGGGGGCGTCGTGGGTGGCAGGTGCGGTGGTCATCGTGAAGTCCTCCGGTGCGGTGTGGCTGGGTGGTCGTGGGTGGCGGGGGCTCAGGCGGCCGAGCGGGGTGCGTCGGCGTTGTCGGCGATCGACAGGAAGGCCTGTTCGAGGGTGGCGCTGCGGGCGTCGAGCCGGTCGAGGGTGATGCCGTGGCGTCCGGCGCCGGCCATCAGGGCCGTGAGGCTGGCCTGCAGGTCGCGGGTCTCGATCTCGACGTGCTGGGCATCGCCGACGCTGCGAAGGCGCGGGGCCTGGGCCAGGGCGGGCAGCTGCGCCAGGTCGAGCAGCTCGGACTGGGTGGTCTCGAAGCTGATGCGGGCATTCTGGCTGGCCAGGATCTGGGCGACGGTGCCCTCGGCGGCGATCTGGCCGTGGTCCATGATCGCCAGGCGAGTGGCGAGCTCCTCGGCCTCGGCGAGGTAGTGGGTGGTGAGCATGACGGTCGTGCCGTCGTCGAGCAGTGAGCGGACCAGCTGCCAGGTCACCTGGCGGCTCTGCGGGTCCAGGCCGGTGGTGGGCTCGTCGAGGAAGAGCAGTTCGGGACGCCCCATCAGGGCCAGCCCCAGGTCGAGGCGACGCTTCTCGCCGCCCGAGAGGCTCTTGACCATGACACCGGCACGGTCACTGAGGTGCACGTCGGCCAGGACGCTGGCGACGGGCCGCGGCGCGGTGAGGGTGGAGTGCCACAGCCCGGCGGTCTCAGCGACGGTCAGGTCGTCGTTGAAGCCGGCCTGCTGGAGCATGATGCCGATCCGTTCGACGATGCGGCCGCGCTGGGCAAAGGGATCGTGGCCCAGGACGCTGACACTGCCCCCGGTGGCGGGAGTCAGGCCCTCCAGCACCTCGAGGGTGGAGGTCTTGCCGGCGCCATTGGTGCCGAGCAGGGCGAAGAGCTCGCCGCGTCGCACAGTGAGGTTGATGCCACGCACCGCCTCGAAGCGGGCCTTGCCGCGGCCGTGGTGGCGGCGCAGGCCGTGGGCCTCGATCACGGTCTCGGAGGTGGCGCGGAGGTCAGCGGTGGGCTGCGGGAGGGTCGTCGTCATGTCTCCATGCTTTCGCCGTGACGACCGCGGCGGCAGTGCGCAGCCTCACCAGTTCGGGATGACAGATGTCATGTGCTGCCGGCCGTGGCCGCCGCAGATGTGACAGGACGTGGGCCCATGAGATGATGGACCGTCGCCGCGCTGCCACTGCTGCACCTGCGCGACACCACCATCACGCACCACGACGACGGGGAGTGTCTTGAACACGCCACAGCCTGGATCGACCGAACCGGCGATCATCCGCAACTTCTGCATCATTGCGCACATCGACCACGGCAAGTCCACGCTTGCCGACCGGATGCTGCAGATGACCGGCGTCGTCGAGCAACGCGCCATGCGCGCCCAGTACCTCGACCGGATGGACATCGAGCGCGAGCGCGGCATCACCATCAAGAGCCAGGCGGTGCGCATGCCCTGGCAGGTGGGCGGCACCGACCACGTGCTGAACATGATCGACACCCCCGGGCACGTCGACTTCACCTATGAGGTCTCGCGCTCGCTGCAGGCCTGCGAGGGTGCGCTGCTGCTGGTCGACGCCGCCCAGGGCATCGAGGCCCAGACGCTGGCCAACCTGTACCTGGCCATGGAGGCCGACCTGACCATCATCCCGGTACTGAACAAGATCGACCTGCCGGGTGCCCAGCCGGAGAAGTATGCCGCCGAGCTGGCCGGCCTGATCGGCTGTGACCCGTCCGACGTGCTGCTCTGTTCCGCAAAGACCGGCGAGGGCGTCGCCGAGCTGCTCGACCAGATCGTCGCGCAGATCCCGGCACCGAAGGGTGATGCCCCGGCCCCTGCCCGTGCGCTGATCTTCGACTCGGTCTACGACACCTACCGCGGCGTGGTCACCTACGTCCGGGTGGTCGACGGTGAGCTGCGCCACCGCGAGAAGATCCGCATGATGTCGACCAGGGCGACGCACGAGGTGCTCGAGGTCGGCGTCATCTCGCCCGAGCCGCTCAAGTCCGAGGCGATCGGCGTGGGCGAGGTGGGCTACCTGATCACCGGCGTGAAGGACGTGCGCCAGTCGCGCGTCGGCGACACCGTGACCATCGACTCCCGTCCCGCCACCGAGGACCTGGGCGGCTACCGCCCCCCGGTCCCGATGGTCTTCGCCGGCCTCTTCCCGATCGACGGCAAGGACTTCCCGGTGCTGCGCGAGGCGCTGGAGAAGCTGCAGCTCAACGACGCCGCCCTCACCTACGAGCCGGAGACCTCCGGCGCGCTGGGCTTCGGCTTCCGCATCGGCTTCCTGGGCCTGCTGCACATGGAGATCACCCGTGAGCGCCTGGAGCAGGAGTTCAACCTGGACCTGATCTCCACCGCGCCGAGCGTGGTCTACCGCGTCGTCATGGAGGACGGCAAGGAGTTCCGCGTCACCAACCCGTCGGAGTACCCCGAGGGCAAGATCCAGGCGGTCTACGAGCCGGTGGCCAAGGCGACGATCCTGGCCCCCAGCGAGTACATCGGCACCATTCTGGAGCTGTGCCAGGCCAAGCGGGGCATCCAGACCGGCATGGACTACATCAGCGAGGACCGCGTCGAGATCCGCTACGTGCTGCCGATGGGCGAGATCGTCTTCGACTTCTTCGACGCGCTCAAGAGTCGCACCAAGGGCTATGCCAGCCTCGACTACGACCCGACCGGCGAGCAGGCCGCAGACCTGGTGAAGGTGGACATCCTGCTCAACGGCGACCCGGTGGATGCCTTCAGCTCCATCGTCCACAAGGACCGCGCCTACGCCTATGGCGTGGCGATGGTGGGCAAGCTCAAGGAACTGATCCCGCGCCAGCAGTTCGAGGTGCCGATCCAGGCCGCGATCGGTTCGCGGGTGATCGCCCGCGAGAGCATCCGCGCCATCCGCAAGGATGTGCTGGCCAAGTGCTACGGCGGCGACATCTCCCGCAAGCGCAAGCTGCTCGAGAAGCAGAAGGCCGGCAAGAAGCGGATGAAGATGGTCGGCTCGGTGGAGGTGCCGCAGGAGGCCTTCGTCGCGGCCCTGCAGACCGGCGAGGGCGGCAAGGACGCCAAGGACAAGAAGTAGTCGACCGAGTGCTCCGGACATGACGAGGGCCGCCACCCGATCGGGGTGGCGGCCCTCGTCATGCCCTTGGCCTCAGCGGGCAGAACTGGCCGAGCCGGTCTCCGGGTGGAACCACTTGCCGGCGGCGTGCCCGTGACGCGCGTGCCAGACCTCGCCGGGGATGTCGTCGGCGACATAGTCGTTGTGGTCGAGGTCGAAGCTGGCGGTGACCGCGTCGGGTTGCGCCTCGAAGTGCCTCATCGTCTGGATCGCCTTCTTGCCGAGGAAGGCCAGGGCGACGAGGTTGGTGAGCGCCATGGTCGTCATCGCCACATCGGCGAGGTCCCAGACGAAGGACAGCTCGGCCACCGCGCCCAGCACCACCGAGGCGACGGTGAGCAGGCGGATGAAGACCGCGCCGGGCTTGCCGCCCTTGAGGAAGTCCATGTTGATCTCGGCATAGGACTCGTTGCCGATCAGCGTGGAGTAGACGAAGGTCAGCAGGATGATCGAGAAGACCGGTCCCACCCAGCCGCCGAGCGAGAACTCCAGGGTGCGCTGGGTGAGGGTGGCGCCGGCCTCGGCCTTGGTGGTGACGCCGGGTGTGTAGAGCGAGGGGTCGGAGAGCATGATCACCAGGGCGGTGGCGGTGCAGACCAGGATGGTGTCGACGAAGACGCCGAGGGACTGGATCAGGCCCTGGTGGGCGGGGTGGCTGGTGGTGGCGGCAGCGGCGGCATTGGGAGCCGATCCCTCGCCGGCCTCGTTGGAGTACAGGCCGCGCTTGATGCCGTTGAGCATGGTGGCAGCCAGGCCACCGGCGGTACCGGACAGCGCCTCGTCGAGGCCGAAGGCGCCCTTGAAGATCTGCATGAACATGCTGGGAACCTCGGGCAGGTTCACCGCGATGACGGCCAGGGCGAGCAGCAGGTAGGCCAGCGCCATCAGCGGCGCCATGTACTCGGTGGCCTTGGCGACCGACTTCACGCCGCCCATGACGACGGCGGCGGTGGCGGCGGCCAGGGCGAGCCCGGTCCACAGCGGGGCGACGTGGTAGGTCTGCTGCATCACCTGGGCGATGGTGTTGGCCTGGACCATCTGGTACGCGAAGCCGAAGGTGAACAGCAGGAAGACGGCGAACAGGATGCCCAGCGGACGCGACTTCATGCCGCGCTCCATGTAGTAGGCCGGGCCACCGCGGAAGGTGCCGTCGGTGTGCGGGATCTTGTAGAGCTGGGCGAGGGTGGCCTCGACGAAGGCGGTGGCCATGCCGAGCGAGGCCATCACCCACATCCAGAAGATGGCACCCGGGCCACCGAGGGCCAGGGCAATGGCGACACCGGCGATGTTGCCGGTGCCGACACGGGAGGACAGCGAGATGCAGAAGGCCTGGAAGGAGCTGATGCCCTCCCCAGCGCCGGTGCGGGAGCCGAGGGCGATGCGGAACATGGTTCCGATGCGGCGGAACTGCAGTCCGCGCGTCCAGAGGGTGAAGATGATGCCGGCGATGATGATGGCGACGATCAGGACCCAGCTGAGCTGGGTGTTGAGCCATCCGACGGCGGAGTGGACGTGGTCCATCACCTGGGAGATGTCCATTGGGGATCCTGCCTGTTCGGGCCGGGCAGGCGACGGGCCCGAACGAGTGGGGACAGGTCGCAGCAGCCGCGGCGGTCAAGGAGACAATTTGACCACACCGCCGGGCCGCCCGCGCACTTCGGCGCGGGCATCCTGCTCAGCGTGCGAGGTGGCGACGGGCACCGCGGGCGCTGGCCAGTCCACCGACGGCTCCGCCCAGGTGGGCCTGCCAGGAGATCCCGGGCGTGCTGGGCAGCACGCCCCACAGGATGCCGCCGTAGACGATGAAGACGCCGATGCCCACGAGCACCTGCACCAGGTTCCTGCTCCACAGCCCCCGTGCCACCAGGTAGGTGAGCCAGCCGAAGACGATTCCCGAGGCACCCAGGGTGAGGGTTCCGGGAGGGCTGAGCAGCCAGGCAGCCAGGCCGGAGGTGAGGGCGACCACCAGGGTGGTGGCGAGCCACCGTCGCAGGCCGGACAGGGCGACCAGGAAACCGAGCACCAGCAGCGGGCCGGAGTTGTTGACCAGGTGCTGCCAGCCGTGGTGCAGCCAGGGCGCCGTGGCCAGTCCCCACAGCCCCTCGAGGCTCCAGGACTGGATGCCGAAGCGGTCGAGGGCATTGCGGCTGGTGGTGTCGACTGCCTCCAGGACCCACATGATCCCCACCGGCACGGCGGCGAGCATTCCGGAGCTGCGGACCCGTCCGCGCGTGGCGGTCGCGCCGCTGGCCGGGGGCGTGACGGGAAGGTGCTGGCGGTGGCCGTTCATGCCCCAAGTGTGCGTCATGTGTCCAAGCGCGGCATGGCTGGTCGTTCGGGAATGGAGGTGGCTCAGCGCAGGCCGGAGGTCTCCACGCCCTGTACCAGGTAGCGCTGCAGGAAGAGGAAGACACCGACCACGGGCACCACCGAGACCAGGGCTCCGGTGAACAGCACCGGATAGTTGACGCCCTGGCTGGTCATGAACTGGCTCAGCGTCACCTGGGCGGTGCGGGTGTTCTCCCGCGAGACGAGCAGCGGCCACAGGAAGGCATTCCAGCTACCGATGAAGGTGATCGTGCCCACAGCACCGATGATGCCCAGCGAGTTCGGCGCGACCACCCGCCAGAAGCTGGTCCACGGGTTGGCGCCGTCGATCAGGGCCGCCTCCTCGAGCTCCTTCGGGAAGCCCAGGAAGGACTGGCGGAACATGAAGGTGGCGAAGGCGCTGAACATGCCCGGCACCACCAGTCCTCGGAAGGAGTCGATCCAACCGAACTGGGCGGTCATCACGAACATCGGGATGAAGGTCACCGCCGCAGGCACCATCAGGGTGAAGACCGTCAGCCCCAGCAGCAGGCGGGCCAGCCGTCCGCTGTAGCGGGCCAGACCGTAGCCGGCGAGCAGTGCGACCAGCACGGTCAGGGCCGTCTGGCTGATCGCCATGATCGCCGAGTTCAGCAGCGAAGGCACCATGCCGACAGCGTCGTCGGCGAACAGCGCCCGCAGGTTGGTGCCGTCCAGCTGGTCGGGCAGCCACTGCCACTGCGGGGCGACGATCAGCTGCTGTGAGGCGAAGGCATTGCGCACCAGCACGTAGAAGGGCAACAGGAAGAGCACGGCCAGCGGCACCAGCACCAGGTAGCGCCACCACAGGGTGCGACGCATCAGCCCACCTCCTTGCGTTCGGAGCGGGTGACCAGCCAGTTCTGTGCCAGTCCGAAACAGACGATCAGCGCGGTGATGATCATGGTTCCGGCGCCGCCCAGACCGAGGTCCTGCTGGCCGCCGCCCAGGCTGATCAGGTACAGGTGCACCAGCGGCGGGCGTCCGTAGGGCGGGTAGGAGCCCATCGAGCCGAGCACGTTGAAGAACTCGTCGAAGGCCTGGAAGGCGCCGATCAGCAGCAGCATCAGCACCGCGACGCTGGTGGAGCGCAGCTGCGGCAGGGTGATGTGGCGGATGCGTCGCCAGCCGGTCGCGCCGTCGAGTGCCGCCGCCTCATAGGTCTCGACGGGGATGCGGTTGAGCCCGGCGATGAACAGGATCATGTAGAAGCCGGCCTGCAGCCACAGCCTGAGGCTCACCAGCACCAGCCAGTACCAGGAGTTGGTGCCGCCCAGCCAGTTGACGTTCTCGCCGCCCAGCTGGCGCAGCACAGAGTTGGCCAGGCCGAAGCGGGTGCCGCTGAAGAAGGCCAGCCGCCAGATCATGGCCGCCACCACATAGCTGACGGCGGTGGGGATGAAGAAGACCGAGCGGAAGAAGGCCTGCCCGGTCTTGATGCCGTCGAGCAACAGGGCCAGCCCCAGCGAAGCGCAGTAGGTGGCCGGCACGATGAAGGCCGCAAAGCCCACGAAGGTGAGAATCGATGAGCGGAAGAGCGGGTCGCCCAACAACTGGCGGTAGTTGGCCAGCCCCACGTAGTGCGTCGGCGTGACGGTGTTGCGGGCGTCGAAGAAGGACAGGTAGGCGCTCCACACAATCGGGACGTAGACGAAGACCAGCAGTCCCGCGATGAAGGGAGCGGTGAAGGCGAGCAGCCACCCAGTCTGTCCCTGGTGGCCCCCCAACCGTCGGCGGAACGGCATCAGCCCTTGATTCGCTTGAGTTCCGAGGCGACGACCTTCCCGACGGTGGCGAACTCGGTGGCGGGATCGGCCTTCTTCTTGATCACATTGCTGACCGCGGCGTTGAAGGCCTCGCCCATGGCACCCGACCACAGGATGTGGCTGGCGGGACGGCCGTTGGCGGTGAAGATCTGGGCGGCGTCGGCGCCGGGTCCGCTGGCCAGCTTGGTGCACTGCGGTGCCAGGGCAGGCTGGGAGGGGACGTGGGTGCCGTAGTTGTTGGCGAAGTCCACCTGGTACTCGGCCTGGTCGACCCACAGCCACTTCACATAATCCTTGGCCGCCTGGACATTGCTGGCCTTGGCGCTGACACAGGCGCCGAAGGCACCGAACATGGTGGCCTGGGTCCCCTTGCTGCCGATTGCCGGGAAGGGGATGACGCCGAAGTCGTCACCGAGCACCTTCTCGATGTCGGTCATCGACCACAGCCCGCCCCACTGCATGGCCGTCTCGCCATTGGCGAAGGCCGATCCATCGAACCAGTCCTTGCTGGCGCTCTGCAGCAGGTCGCCGGAGTTGAACAGCTCGCGGTACTTCACCAGGGCCTGGTAGAAGCTCTCGTCGAGGAAGCCGGCGCCGGTGCGGCCCTGGTTCAGCCAGTCATTGCCCGAGGCGTAGAGCAGGGCGGTGGGGATCGGGCCGATGCCGTCATTGCCGACGAACAGACCGCCGACGTCCTTGGTGCGCACCTTGGCGGCGGCTGCGGCGAGCTCTTCGAAGGTGGTCGGCGGCTTCACGCCTGCCTTCTCCAGCAGGCTCTTGCGGTAGTAGAGCAGGTGCATGTCGGCGACCTGCGGGATGCCGTAGATCTTGCCCTCGTAGGTCATGCGCTCGATGAGCTCCTCGTCGAAACGGCCCTTGGCGGTGCCGACGACGTCGGTGAGGTCGGCCACCTGGCCAGCCTTGATCATGTCGATGCTGGGGCCCATCTCGGCCTCGAAGACATCCGGAACGTCCTCGGTGAGCAGCGCGGCACTGAGCAGCTTGGCGTAGTCGCCCACATTCCACTTCACCTGCACGTCGGCCTTGTCATAGGCGGCGGCGTACTTCTTGACGGCCTCCTGGGTGCCTGCCTCGCCGTACTCGTGGTACCAGTGCTTGAGGGTGGGCTTGTTTCCGCCCGCGGCCGAGCCGGAGCCGCTGGGGGTGCTCGACGAGCCGGCGTCGAGTCCTCCCGAGTTGCTGCCGCACGCGGCGAGGGTGCTGGTGGCCACGGCAGCGCCGGCCAGGGTGAGGAAGTGTCGACGCGAGAAGTTCATGGGCTGATCCTAGGCCCATTCACCACGCCGCGCCGTGGCCTTGCAGATGCCGGATAGCCTGTCGTGGTGGCTTCCACCCTTCCCGACGGAGTACCCGTCCCCAGCGACGGTTCCCTGCCCGGCGCAGCCCTGGCCGAGGTGCCGGCGACGCCGCTGAGCGTCTACGTGCACGTGCCCTTCTGCTCCACCCGGTGTGGCTACTGCGATTTCAACACCTACACCTCCAATGAGCTGCAGGGCACCGGCACCGCCGACTACCTGGCGGCCGCCCACGCCGAGATCGAGATGGCCGGGCGGGTGCTGGCAACTGCCCCGGCAGCGTCGACGGTCTTCTTCGGGGGTGGCACGCCGACGCTGCTCAGCGGTGCTGAGCTGGGCGGCTTGCTGGGTCACGTCCGGGAGGTCTTCGGGCTGCAACCGGGGGCCGAGGTCACCACCGAGGCCAATCCCGAGACCGTCACCCCCGAGCTGCTCGACCAGTTGTTAGAGGCCGGTTTCACCCGCATCAGCCTGGGCATGCAGTCCTCGACGCCGTCGGTGCTGCAGGTGCTGGAGCGCCGGCACACTCCCGGCCGGGCGCTGGAGGCGGCGCGGATGGCCCACGCCGCCGGATTCGGTGACGTCAGCCTCGACCTCATCTATGGCACGCCTGGGGAGAGCCTGGACGACTGGCGCCGCAGCCTGGACGACGCGCTGTCGGCCGAGCCCGAGCACATCAGCGCGTATGCCCTGATCGTCGAGGACGGCACCCGCCTGGCCAACCAGATCCGTCGGGGCCAGGTGCCGATGACCGATGACGATGACCTGGCCGACAAGTACCTCGCCACCGAGGAGCTGCTGGTGGCCGCGGGTCTGCAGAACTATGAGGTGAGCAACTGGTCCCGGGGCCCCGAGCACCGGGCACGGCACAACATGGCCTACTGGCTGGGCCACACCTGGTGGGGCATCGGGCCGGGCGCGCACAGCCATGTCGGCGGAGTGCGCTGGTGGAACGTGAAGCATCCACGCAGCTATGCGACAGCCCTGGCCGAGGGCCGCACGCCCGGCGCCGGGCGCGAGCTGGTGGCCGCCGACGACCGTCGCATCGAGCGGGTGCTGCTGGAGCTCCGCCTGGCCGACGGCCTGCCGCTCGAGGTGCTCACCGACTCCGAGCGCGCCCGTGTCGACGGGGTGCTGGCGCGCGGACTGGGGGAGGTGCGCGACGGCCGCCTGGTGCTGACCCTGCAGGGCCGCCTGCTGGCCGACGCGGTGGTGCGCGACCTGCTGGACTGAGCGTCCGGCAGCGCTGGCTGTGCTGCGGGGCCAGGCTCGGCCGTCGGCGGTACCGGGGCCCCACTGGGCACGTGCTGCAGCACGTGCCAAGTCAGCCTTGGACGTGCCCAGTCGGCGGGATCTGGGAAACCATGCTCCCCGTGCGTGTCAGTCCTCAAGGACGGAGAGCTCCAGGTCGTAGGCGAGGACCATGGCCACCGCCAGCGCGCGCTCCTGATCCGGGCGAAGGAAGCCAACGGGGCGGCCCAGCGCAGATGTCGGGATCGTCATGACGTTGTCGAGGGAGACTGCGCAGGCATGGTCGACCCCATTCCTGGCATCAAGTGGCACTTCGCTGGACAGGCCCTTGATCGTGGAGGTGATGGGTGCGACTGTCACCTTGGTCATTGCTGCCCGTGCTGCTTCTCGGGTCAGGACGAGCACAGGTCGGGTCTTGTCCAGCCTGGCCAGGCAGATCTCTCGCACGTCAGTCCTCGAAGGACGTGTTGGCGGCGGCCCAGACGACCAGTTCGTCAAGGTCGTCCTCGGCTCCCTGAGTGGCCAGGATCGCGGCATCAGCGATGGCGCTCTGGCGCCGCATCTCGCGCTCGACTGCCCGACTCACCAGGGCCGCCCTGCTGGCGACGAGGCCCTCGGCCACGCTCTGGTCCAAGAAGGCGACGAGTTCATCGGGGAGCCGGACCGCAATCTGTGTTGTCATGGCCCCATCATACCGAAGTGAATCCCAATCTGGGATGGATTCACCTGTTCCTGTCCTGACCGTGGTTGGGTGACTACGCCTCCTGGCCCGCGAAGGGGTAGTCGGTGTAACCCTTCGCACCGGGGGTGTAGAAGGTCGCGAAGTCCGGCGTGTTGAGCGCCAGCCCTTCCTGCCAGCGGCGCACCAGGTCGGGGTTGGCGATCAGCTGGCGCCCGACCACGGCGGCGTCCGCCAGGTTGTCCTCGACGATGTGCCTGGCCTCCTGCTGGGTGGTGACCGAGCCGAATCCGCTGTTCAGCAGGGTGAACCCGCCGAAGCGGGAGCGCAGGGCGGCCGGAAGGTCACCGTTGATGTCGGCGTGCAGGATCGACAGGTAGGCGATGTCCAGGTCGGCGATGCCGTCCAGCAGGGTCCCGTAGGTGGCCAGGACGTCGGTGCGGTCGTCCTCCACCACGCCCTGGATGTTGTGTTCGGGCGAGATGCGCAGGCCGACCCGGTCGGCCCCGATCTCGGCGGCGACGGCACGGACCACCTCGATGGACAGCCGGGCGCGGTTCTCGGGCGAACCGCTGTACTGGTCGGTGCGCTGGTTGCTCGCGGACGAGAGGAATTCGTGCAGCAGGTAGCCGTTGGCGTTGTGGATCTCGACGCCGTCCAGGCCGGCCGCGATGGCATTGCGGGCGGCGGTGACGAACTCGTCGACGATGCGGGGCAGTTCGCTGGTCTCCAGTGCGCGGGGCGTGGGGACGTCCTGCCTGCCGTCGGGTCCGTGCAAGGTGATGGGCAGCTCAACGCCTTGGGGGTCGCGCATGACCGGGGCGATGGCGCTGGGTGCCTCGGCCGGTTCGCCGTTGTTGATGCTGGGAAGGGTGAGGCGGCCGCCGTGCATGATCTGCATGACGATGGTGCCGCCGGCGGCGTGGACGGCGTCGGCGACCCGTCGCCAGCCGGCGACCTGATCGTCGGTGTGGATGCCCGCCTGTCCGATGAAGGCCTGCCCGACCGCGCTGGTGCGGGTGCCCTCGGTCACCACCAGGCCGGCCGTGGCGCGCTGCGCGTAGTACTCGACGTGCAGGTCGGAGGGCACGCCGTCGGTACCGGCACGCGACCGGGTCAGCGCCGCCATCGTCACGCGGTTCTTCAGCTGCAGGGCGCCCGCGGTCGCGGGGGCAAAGAGGTCAGTCACGGGTTCGTCTCTCCATCGGTGGTGTTGTCCGGAAGCACAACAACCGACCTGGTCGGACAATTCCCGCCCCCGGAGCCAACTGCCGAACCTCGGCCCTGCTCGCCGCCTGAGCACCCGTGCCACCGGATGGCGGGTCCTCCCTCTGGTCCGAACAACAGCTCGGCGCCCAGTGTGCACGTCGGAGGATGACTGGGCAGGTGGTGCAGCGCATGTCCAGTGAGTTCTGGACGTGCGGAGTCAGCGTCGACACGGTGATCCCAAGACCGATCGCCGGCTGGTTGCGACCGGACAAACCGTCGATGCGCACGGGGACATGCCGTGGAGTCCACGATGGGGCCCGGGGAGGCCAAGACCTTCCAAACCTCCTGTTTGCACAGAACACTGGTGGGCATGTCAGTTCAGAAGCAGGGAAGTGAGCACCACCGAATCAAGGAGCTGGGCCGTCGTCCGGGCCAGATCCGCCTCTCTGATGCTCGAAGCCGAGATTTCAAGGAGGAGGCACGCCGGCAGGCGTCGCTGGTGGCCATCCAGAACCGAGAGTTCGACGACCAGGACTTCGTGGAAGCCGTGAGCGTGGAGTGGGGCGACGAGTGAGAGACGGCTAATGACATGCACCGCCTTGGACGGTGCGCAAGCGAAAAAGTCGCACGTGCCGAGGATGGATATTTCACGCATCCACCCCGTGACCTCGAATCCCATAGGCTCACGGGAATGGAGCCAGACCACCAGACCGTGCAGACTCCCGACGGCAGAAGCCTTGCCACCCACACCTGGGGCAGCGGCGAGCGGGTGGTCGTCTTCGAGTCAGCACTGGGGCTCAGCGGACTGTGCTGGGCGCCGGTGGCGAACCTGCTGGACGGTCGAGTCAGGGCCGTGGCCTACGACCGCGCCGGCTACGGCAGGAGCACGCCGGGCGTTGGAGCCCGAACCCTCGACGCCCTGGCTGCCGACCTGGCGTGCGTGATCGAGGCCCAAGGGGTGCGAGACGTGGTCCTCGTCGGCCACAGCTGGGGCGGGCCAATCGTGCGTCGAGCGGTGGAGCTCATGCCCGCTGGAGTCGTGTCCTTGCTGGTGCTCGTGGATCCGTCAGACGAGCGGACCGAGGCCTACTTCACCCGCCGTACCCGGGCCGTGGAGTGGGTCCATGCCGTGATGTTCCCATCACGCGTTCGGGCCAAGCTCCTCAAGGCCGGGTTGCGGAAGGGGTTGGGGCCCGTCCTGGCCGCAGACGAACTTGAGGCCCTGATCAGTGCCTCCGCCAGCACATCCGCATTACGTGCCTGCGCGAAAGAGGGTCGTCGGATCCGCGCGGGGCTGCTGCAGCTCCGCGAGGGCACCCGGTCTGCGACCGTCCCCACCGTGCTCATCTCGGGCACCAAACCAGCTGTCGGCTCAGCGCGTCGCGACCTCCTTGGAGCCCACCAGCGATCCGTCGCAGCAAACCCCGGGTGGCGCCTGGTCGAGGCGCCTGATTCCGGCCACTACGTGTTGTTCACGCAACCGCAGCTCGTGGCGGACGAGATCCTGCGGGCATGCGACCTACGCGCCGGGGAGTCGGGCTGACAGTCGGGCGTCAGGAAATGATGACGCCGAGCCGTGCGAGGGCGTGCCTGATTCGGTCCAAGGCATCCTCGGGCGTGCACCACCCGACGAAGACGGCCTGGGTTGCGCCCTCGGCCATCAGGGTGAGGTCCAGGGCCGCCCCGTCAATGTCCTCGATGGTGGCTCCTTGTGCCCGAAGGCATCGGCCCACCTCGGACTGGACGCCCCGGCGAGCCTCGGTAAGTGCCTCCGCGATCCACGCGTCCGCGACGCTGGCGGCCACATAGGAGAAGTAGATGCTGGTTCCCGGCCGGCGGCTGGCGGCGGGGGAGATCGCGTGCGTCAGGAAGGCCCACAGGGTCACGGGTTCGCCGGGATCCCCGAGCGCCTCGGGGGTGGTGTGTGCCGCGCCCGCGAGCGTGGCCGACACGCTGCTGCGGACCAGGTCCTGCTTGGTGGGGAAGTAGTGCTGGACCCGTCCGGGGGACACCCCCGCGGCCGCCGCCACCGACCGCACGCTGACGGCCGCCAGGCCATCGCGTGCGATGACGCTCCAGACGGCCTGCAGGATCTGGTTCTGCTTCTCGGTGGACACCCTTGGCACTCTATCAATACGAATGTATCGTCTCCATGTGCGATACGTCCGTATTGGTCGGTTCATGAAGTGGCTCTGCGTCGCCACCGTGTGTGCGCTGGCAGCGGGGCAGCTCGTCGATCTGGTGCGCAGTGACCCGCGAGTGGGTCAGTGGCGAACCGTGCAGGACCGCGCCCGGTATGTGACGGCGCGTGACGAGGTGATGTCGAGGCTCCCGCGCCCCGACCACGAACGGTTCGTGGCCACCAGCTTCGGCCTCGTCCGCGTGGTCACGTGGGTGGGGGCGGAGCCGGGTGGCCCCGTGGTGCTCCTTCCGGGACGCAGCTCCGGAATCCCCATGTGGGCCGAGAACCTACCCAGCTGGATCGGCACGCGCACCGTCCATGCCCTGGATCCGTTGGGCGACGCGGGGATGTCGGCCCAGACAGTCCCTCTGTCTGGCCCGGCCGACCAGGCCCGATGGGTGTCGGAGGTGATCGATGCGCTGGACATCCCCAGGGCGCACCTGGTGGGACACAGTTTCGGGGCGGCGACGGCGGCCGTGGTGGCCACCCGGCATCCCGAACAGGTCGCCTCCCTGGCCCTGCTGGAGCCAGTCCTCGTGATCCAAGGACCGCCGACGTCGGTCCTGCTCTGGTCAGGCGTGCTGGCCCTGCCCACCCCGCAGTCCTGGCGAGACCATGCCCTGGCCCGGATCGGCGGCACGAGTGTCGAGGAAGTCCGCCAGCGGACCCCCATGTCGGAGATGATCGACGCCGCCAGCAGCGGCTATCGGCCCGCCATGCCCACGCCACCGAGGCTGTCCGACGAAGACTGGCGCCAGCTGGCGATGCCGGTCCGCGTCGACCTGGGCGCCGCCTCCACACTGTCCGGGCATGAGCGCGCAGCGGAGCGGATTCGAGCACTGCTGCCCGACGCGACGGTCAAGGTCTGGCCCGGCAGGGGGCACTCCCTCCCAATGGAGGAGAAGGATGCGCTCGGCGAGGAGTTGCTCGACTTCTGGTCTGGGGTGCCTCGCTGATCAGGCCCGTTCGCTCGCGTCCGTGGGCAGGAAGAATGGCGGCTGCGGTAACGTCCCGGGACGTGGATCGCTACAACAAGGACGTCCTGAGCGCGGGCTGGCAGAAGGCCGGCCAGAAGCAGACCATCGACATGCCCATGGAGCTGGGGATGATCGTCGAGGAGCCGTCGACCGGCTTCACCGGCGAGATCGTCAAGTGGGAGAACGGCGTGGTGGTGCTGGAGAACTACAAGCTCAGGCGGCGCTCCTTCCCGGTCGGGCCCGGATTCCTCGTCGAGGGCCAGTCGGTGAGGCTGTGCGTCCCGCCGCGCACCGGGGCTGCCGAGCAGAAGTACACCGCCTCCGGTTCGCGCGTTGCCCCCAAGGCGACGGCCAAGGTGGCGCTCCCGAGCCGCATCTACGTCGAGGGCCGTCACGACGCCGAACTGGTGGAGAAGGTCTGGGGCGATGACCTGCGCCATGTCGGCGTCGTGGTCGAGTACCTGGGCGGCATCAACGACCTGGTGGGCATCGTCGCCGAGTTCAAGCCCGAGAAGGGACGGCGCCTCGGCGTGCTCGTCGACCACCTGGTGACCGGCTCGAAGGAGACCCGCATCGCCCGCGAGGTGGCCAGGGGCGGCTACGGCGAGTACGTGATGATCGGCGGCCACCGCTTCATCGACGTGTGGCAGGCGGTCAAGCCCGAGCGCATCGGCATCAAGAAGTGGCCCGAGGTGCCGATGGACGTCGACTGGAAGAAGGGCACGCTGGCCGCGCTGAACCTGCCGCACAAGGACCAGAAGGACGTCGCCCAGGCATGGCAGGCGATCCTGAAGCGGGTCGACAGCTTCCGCGACCTCGACCCGGCCTTCAACACCGAGGTGGAGAAGCTCATCGACTTCGTCACCCAGGACCACGTCGAGGACTTCTGAACCCAGCCGCCTGCGGTGACCACATAGGCTGGGAGCCGTGGCCAGCACGCAGGACGTCCTCGAACTCATCCAGCAGGTGGCGGCCGAGGTGATCACGCCCCGCTTCCGGGCCCTGGCCGACGAGCAGGTGGAGCAGAAGCACCCCGGCGACTACGTCACCATCGCCGACCGCGAGGCCGAGGTGGTGCTGACCCGCGAACTGCTGCAGATGTTCCCCGACGCCCGAGTGGTGGGGGAGGAGGCCTGCTTTGCCGACCCCCGGCTGGAGTTCTCGCTGGGCGGCGCCGGACGCGCCTTCACCGTCGACCCCGTCGACGGCACCCGCAACTTCGTCAAGGGCAGCCCCGACCACGCCGTGATGGTCGCAGAGCTGGTCGACGGCAGCACCCAGCGGGCCTGGATCTGGCAGCCCGAGCACCAGAAGGCCTACATCGCCGAACTGGGTGCCGGCGTGGAGCTCAACGGTGAACCGCTGGTGCGTCGCGCTCCCGAGCGACCCGCCCTGGGGGCCACCAGCAAGGCGGCCCGCCATGGCTTCGACGCCGACGGTGGCCTGTCGCCCGTGGTGGAGTCCGCCTGGTGCTGCGGCATCGACTACCCGAACCTGCTGACCGGTGGGCTGGACTACCTCGTCTACAAGAATGTGCACCCCTGGGACCACCTGCCCGGGGCGTTGATGGTCACCGAACTCGGCGGCGAGGTCCGCACCTTCGACGCCCGGCCCTATACCGCCACCTGGCACGGGCCGGGCCTGGTCGCCGCGGCGACGCCCGAGCTGGCCGAGCAGGTCCAGCGGCTGTGGCGCGCGCCCTGAGCCGCCGCGGTCGTCGCCGTCCCTGGAATGCTCAGAGGCCGAGCAGCGGCAGGTTCCGGCTCTTCGTGACGCCCTTGGCCTCCAGCGCCCGGTAGAGGTGCGGCAGCGCATTGGCAACCGACTGGGGTGCGAAGGGCCAGTCCACCTCGCGCGGGCCGTTGAGGTCGGCGACCACGTCGTCGATGGTCATGCCCTTCTTGATGCAGTCCTCGGCGGTCGACCAGAGCATCGAGACGGCGGCGCGCTGTTGGGTCACCTCGTCGATACCGACCACCGGGCCGTGTCCGGGGACGAAGAGCGTCTCGGGCCTGGCATTGCTGGTGACCCCGTCGATGGCCTTGGGCCAGGTCTCCACCTGCGAGTCGGGCCCGACGAAGGGGTCGCCGCTGGTCTCGACCATGTCGCCGGTGAAGACCACCTTCTGGTCGGCCACCAGCACGAACAGGTCGGAGTCGCTGTGCCCATTGCCCAGGTGCACGATCTCGACGGTGCGCCCACCCAGGTCGACGGCCCGGATCAGCACCATCGGGTCGCTGGGCCCGACCAGTTCCGAGGGGTCGAAGCCGAGGTCGCGACGGATCACCTCGGGGTCGACGTCGGGATCATTGGTGCCGTCCAGGTGCTGCAGCAGGTTCTCGTGGCCGATGCTGATGACGTCCTCGATGCCCGCCAGCCCGTAGAAGTGGTCGAAGTGGGCGTGGGTGACCACGACGTGGGTGACCGGCCTGCCGACCAGCTCCTGGGCGCGGCGGGCCAGCTCACGGCCCTGCGCGGGCGACGAACCGGTGTCCACCATCAGCACGCCCTCCTGGCCGACGACCAGGCCGACGTTGACGCTGGCCGGCTGGCACTGCACCACACAGATGCCGTCGCGGACCTGCTGCCACTCACCGATCGAGAACTCACGCATGCGCACGAGCCTACTGGTGTCAGATGGCCGGTAGCGTGGGCCCCAAGACCGCACGCCCACCAGCAGTAGGGAGCACCTGATGGCACGTCCCGAGGTCGTCTGCATCTGCGGATCCACCCGCTTCGCCGAGCAGATGCACCAGGCCAACCGGGCCCTGACCATGGCCGGCGCGATCGTCGTCGCCCCGGGCGTCTTCGTGCACGCCGAGCCGGACTTCGAGGTGACGGCCGAGCAGAAGCAGGCGCTGGACGAGTTGCACCGGCACAAGATCGACCTCGCCGACCGGGTCCTGGTGGTCAACCCCGGCGGCTACATCGGCGACTCGACGCGCGCCGAGATCGACTACGCCCGCCGCACCGGCACGCCGGTCTCCTTCACCGACGAGGGCTGAGAGCCAGCCAGCACGACGCAGGAGCACGCCGTTGCGGCGCGCTATATTGGCACTCGCAATGCGTGAGTGCCAGCCGGGTGCCCGCCGGAGCGAGGAGGGATGATGCTGGACGACCGCAGGATGGACGTGCTCAAGGCCATCGTCACCGACTACGTCTCCAGCAAGGAGCCCGTCGGCTCGAAGGCCCTGGTGGAGCGCCACCAGCTGCGCGTCTCCCCGGCGACGGTCCGCAATGACATGGCGGTGCTGGAGGAGGAGGGCTACATCACCCAGCCCCACACCAGCGCCGGACGAATCCCCACCGACAAGGGCTATCGCCTGTTCGTCGACCGGCTCGCGACGGTCAAGCCGCTCTCGGCCGCCGAGAAGAGGGCGATCCGCACCTTCATGGAGGGCGCGGTCGACCTCGACGACATCGTCATGCGCACCGTGCGGCTGCTGGCGCAGGTCACCCACCAGGTGGCGATCGTGCAGTACCCGACCAGCAGCAGCACCCAGGTGCGCCACATCGAGCTGGTGAGCCTGCACGCCGACCGGATCCTGCTGATCCTGATCAACTCCAATGGTCGCGTCGACCAGCGCTCGGTGGAGCTGCCGGACCACTCGGAGGAGACGCTCGCCGTCCTGCGCACCCGGCTGAACGAGGCCGCGGTCGGGCTCACCCCGGCCAGGGCCGTCGAGCAGCTGTCGCTGCTGTTGGTGGACGAGATTGCGGGCGCCCAGGGGCTGCGCGAGCGCGTCGTGGTGGCCACCCTGCTGGAGATGCTGGCCGACGATCCGTCGACCCGGGTCGCGGTGGCCGGTGTGCCGAACCTGAGCCGCTTCGGCGACCAGTTCGAGACCACCGTCAAGCCGGTGCTGGAGGCCCTCGAGGAGCAGGTGGTGCTGCTGCACCTGCTGGGCGAGGCAGCCACCGCCGCCGGTGACGTCACGGTGCGCATCGGGCAGGAGAACCCCTTCGAGCGCCTCCAGTCGACCTCACTGGTCGCCAGCACCTATGGTTCACCGGACGAGTCCTGGGCATCGCTCGGGATCGTCGGGCCCACACGCATGGACTACCCCTCGACCATGGCCTCGGTTCGTGCCGTGGCCCGTTACGTTGGCCGCTTCCTGGCAGAAGGATGACAGACACACCCATGAGTTCCGACTACTACGAGATCCTCGGCGTCGACCGTGATGCGACGCCCGAGCAGATCAAGAAGGCCTACCGCCGCATGGCGATGAAGATGCACCCGGACGTGTCGAGCGAGCCGGATGCCGCCGACAAGTTCAAGCAGGTGCAAGAGGCCTATGAGGTGCTCTCCGACCCGCAGAAGAAGGCCATCTTCGACCGTGGCGGCGACCCGATGGGTGGCGGCTTCGGCGGCATGGGCGGGGCCGGTGGCTTCGGTGGCTTCCCGGGCGGCGGTTTTGGTGGCGGCTTCGACTTCACCAACCTGGTCGACGCGATGTTCGGCCAGCAGGCCCAGCGCGGCCCCCGTTCGCGCACCCGTCGCGGCCAGGACGCGCTGGTGCGCCAGTCGCTCGACCTGGCCGAGGCCGCCTTCGGCGTCACCAAGCCGCTGAAGGTGGAGACGGCCGTCGTCTGCCCGCGCTGCACCGGCAGCGGCTGCGCCGACGACTCCGAGCCAGTGACCTGCACCACCTGCAATGGCCACGGAGAGATCACGCAGATCCAGCGCTCCTTCCTGGGAGACATCCGCACCTCGCAGCCCTGCCCCAACTGCCGCGGCTACGGCACGGTCATCCCGCACCCCTGCGGCGAGTGCTCCGGCGAGGGACGCGTGCGTTCCAGTCGCACCCTGAACGTCAAGATCCCCGCCGGCGTGAGCACCGGCAACCGCATCCACCTTGAGGGCGAGGGCGAGGTCGGCCCCGGCGGCGGTCCGGCCGGCGACCTCTACGTCGAGCTGGTCGTCAACAGCCACGAGGTCTTCCAGCGTGACGGCGACAACCTGGAGATGGTGCTGCGCATCCCGATGACGGCCGCGGCACTGGGCACGACGGTCGACGTCGACACCCTGGAGGCCGAGCGCGAGGACTTCGACGAGGACGCCAAGCGACTGACCGTCGAGATCCCCGCCGGCACCCAGGGCGGCACCCGGGTGAAGGTCGACGGCCGGGGTATCCCGCGCCTGCGCGGCAATGGACGCGGCGACCTGGGCATCACCTTCGTGGTGCAGACGCCCACCAAGCTCGACTCGCACCAGAAGGACCTGCTGGCCCAGCTGGCCGAGGCCCGCGGCGAGATCAAGGTCAATGCTCATGTGCACAAGGGCAAGCAGGGGGTCTTCGACCGTCTCAAGGAAGCCTTCGGCGGCTGATGAGCGACGCCCTCTTCCTCGCGCCCCTGGTCACCGGCCACGGCGCCGAGGCCACCGCCGGTGACCGGATTGCGGTCACCGGCGACGAGGGACGCCACGCGGCCGTCGTGAAGCGGATCGAGCTGGGGGAGTCGGTGCTGCTGGCCGACGGCCATGGCCGCGCCGTGCGCGGACCCGTCGTGGAGGTCTCCCGGCAGGGGATCGTCGTGGAGGTGGCTGAGACCCTCGCCACCCCCGAACGGTCCCACCGCTGGGTGGCGGTGCAGGCCCTCGCGAAGGGCGACCGATCCGACCTGGCCGTCGAGACCATGACCGAGCTGGGCGTCGACGAGGTGCTGGCCTGGCAGGCGAGCCGTTCGATCGTGCGCTGGAGCGCCGAGAAGCAGGCCAAGGGCCTGGCCAAGTGGGGTTCCACCGCCCGCGAAGCCACCAAGCAGTCGCGCCGCTACCGCATCCCAGAGGTCGGGTACGCGACGACCAAGCAGCTCGTGCAGCGCATCGAGGCGGCCAGCCTGGCGCTGGTGCTGCACGAGTCGGCCACCGCCCACATCGGCGAGGTCCAGCTCCCGGCCGGGAGCACTGACAGCCCCGCCGAGGTGCTGTTCATCGTCGGACCCGAGGGCGGCATCAGCCCCGCGGAGCTGGCCGCCTTCCGCGAGGCAGGGGCGGTTCCAGTGCTGGTCAGCGATGGCGTGCTGCGCACCTCCACGGCCGGGGTCGTCGGCCTGGCCCAGCTGCAACTACTGGCCTCGACCACCCGGGAGTCCCGATGAGCTTCTCCTTCACCCCGCGCACCACGCTGGCCAATGGCGTCGGCCGCACGGGCACCATCAGCACCCCGCACGGCGAGATCCAGACGCCTGCCTTCATCGCCGTCGGAACCAAGGCGACGGTCAAGGCCGTGCTGCCCGAGGCCGTCAAGGAGCTCGGCGCCCAGGCCGTGCTGGCCAATGCCTACCACCTGTATCTGCAGCCCGGCAGCGACCTGGTGGACGAGGCAGGGGGGCTGGGCCGCTTCATGAACTGGGACGGCCCCACCTTCACCGACTCGGGCGGCTTCCAGGTGATGAGCCTGGGCGCCGGCTTCAAGAAGGTGATCGCGATGGATGCCAGCCGCGTCACCAATGACGACGTGATCGCCGAGGGCAAGGAGCGGTTGGCCCACGTCGACGATGACGGCGTCACCTTCAAGAGCCACCTCAACGGCGACCTGCACCGCTTCACCCCCGAGGTGAGCATGCGGGTGCAGCACGAGCTGGGCGCCGACATCATGTTCGCCTTCGACGAGCTCACCACCCTGATGAACACCCGCAGCTACCAGGAGAGTTCCCTGGAGCGGACCCGCCGGTGGGCCGAGCGCTGCCTCGCGGCACACCGCAAGCTCACCGAGGAACGCGTCGGCAAGCCCTACCAGGCCCTCTTCGGCGTGCTGCAGGGCGCGCAGTACGAGGACCTGCGCCGCAAGGCGGCCCGCGACCTGGGCTCGATGGAGGTCGACGGCCAGAACTTCGACGGCTTCGGCTACGGCGGTGCGCTGGAGAAGGAGAACCTCGGCACCATCTGCACCTGGATGAGCGAGGAACTGCCCTTCGACAAGCCACGCCACCTGCTCGGCATCAGCGAGCCCGATGACTTCTTCGCCGCCGTGGCGGCCGGCGCCGACACCTTCGACTGCGTGAACCCGTCCCGCGTGGCGCGCAATTCGGCGATCTACACCGCCGAGGGGCGCTACAACCTGTCGACGGCCCGCAACCGCCGCGCCTTCGAGCCGCTCGAGGACGGCTGCGACTGCTACACCTGCACCCACTACACCCGGGCCTACCTGCACCACCTGTTCAAGGCCAAGGAGATGCTCGCCTCGACCCTGGCGACCATCCACAACGAACGCTTCACGGTGCGGCTGGTGGACTCGATCCGCGACTCGATGGACTCGGGCGACTTCGAGGCCTATCGCGACGACTTCCTGGGGCGTTTCTACGCCTCCAAGGTGGCCGCCGCGGGGAATGCCGTGGCCTTGCCCAGCGTTGAGACCAGTGACTGAGAGAGGCGATGGAATGCGTGATCCGAGGGAACTGTACGAACTGTCCGGCGCACCGGTCTACGGTGCCCCTGCACTGGTGGCGCTGAGCGGCTTCATGGACGCGGGCCAGGCCGCGCAGATGGCGTCCCAGCACCTGATCGACACCCGCCCGAGCCGCATCATCGCCCGTTTCGACGTGGACCAGCTCGTGGACCACCGTTCGCGTCGGCCGCTGGTCACCTTCGACCGTGACCACTACACCGACTACCAGCCGATGGAGCTGGCGGTGCGGGTGGTCACCGACGATGCCGGCAAGGACTTCCTGCTGTTCACCGGGCCCGAGCCGGACTACCAGTGGGAGCGTTTCTGCGCCGCGGTGGCCATCCTCTTCGGTGAGCTGGGTTCGACGCTCGCCATCGGCATGCACGGCATCCCGTGGGGTGCGCCGCACACCCGGCCGGTGGGCCTGACCGCGCACTCGATGGACCCGCAGCTGATCGCCGACTACCCGACGATGCACGACAAGGTGCAGCTGCCCAGTTCGGTGGAGGCGCTGCTGGAGATCCGGTTGCCCGAGGCACACATCCGCACCGTCGGCTTCAGCGTCCACGTGCCGCACTACCTGGCCGGGGGAGAGTTCCCCGCGGGCTCGGTGCGCCTGCTGGACAGCGCCGCCGACGCGGCCGAGCTGTCCCTGGCGATCCCCGACCTGCGCAGTGCCGCCGACGCCTACCTGCGCGAGATCGACCAGCTGGTGGCCCAGAACCCCGAGAACGCTGAGGCGATCGGGCAGATGGAGGCCGCCTACGACCAGGCGACGGCGGGGCGCGAGATCGTCGGCCCCGACAAGCAGCCCAAGGTCAACGAGTCGGAGCTGCCCGACGGCGACGAACTGGCAGCCGAGTTCGAGAAGTACCTCAAGGACACCGACGACAAGGGTGGCAAGGAGGGCGGCTTCAGCCTCTGAGCTCCCCACCACATCGTTGTGAGGGCGAAATGATCCGACACCGGATCATTTCGCCCTCGCTTCGCGTCACAGGCTTTCGTGCTTCCGGGCAAGCTCGGCCACGAGATCGTCGCTGGCGCGGATGCCGCCGGCCTCGACGCGGGCCAGGGCCATCCCGGTGGCCCGCAGACGATCGAGCGCGGCCTGGTCCTTGGCACGGAGGGCCTGCGCCTGGGCCCGGTGGAGCTGGCGGCGGGTGTCGGGGTAGGTCTCGAGCCACTCGTCGAGGGTGATCCGGTACTCCACGACTCCCTCCTCCCGGCCCGGCACCGGGTCCTCGTGAGGCCATGGTCTGTGGGAACACTCCCGCATGCCGATTCGCTCCATCACGCGGCGGGAGGCGGCATTGACCACCATCGTGTCGGCGGTCACCGTGCGGGCGCTGAGCTGGTCGAAGGCATGCTCCAGCAGGGCACGCGACCCCTCGGTGGCCAAGCCCTGACCCCAGTGGTCCGGGTGCAGCCGGTAGCCGAGTTCGGGGGTGAAGATGTCGCCCTCCGCTCCGGCGCGCAGGTGGAACCAGCCCAGGAAGCTGCCCTCGCTGGGGCCTTGGGCGGCGTCGACAGCCGCGAACCAGCCCATGTCGTGGTGCAGGCTGTTGACCGCCAGACAGCGTCGCAAGCCGGCCTCGGACTCCTCACGGGTGCGGTGCGTGGTGCGCAGGAAGCTCAGCACACCGTCGGCCTGGTCGAGGGCGTGGAAGTCGTCGAGGTCACCGAGTTCGAGCGGGCGCAGCAGGAGGCGGGGCGTACGGATCAGCATGCAGACATTGTGACCCGTGCGCACGAGCCCCGTCGGGCAGACTGGGCGGGTGAAGATCCTGGCCGACGTCGACACCGGCATCGACGATGCCTGCGCCCTGCTCCAGCTGTGTGGACTGCCCGACGTGGAGCTGATGGGCGTCACCACCACGTCGGGCAACACCACCGCGTCACAGGCGGCGCTGAACACCCTCGCGGTGCTCGACGTGGCGGGCCGGCCCGAGGTGGAGGTGTGCGTCGGCACGCCGGAGCCCCTGGTGCGGCCGCTTGCCACCACACCGGAGACCCACGGTCCCGGGGGCATCGGCTATGCCGCCCTCGACGACCTGGGGGACCGCCTGTCGACGCGCCACTGGCTGGAGCTGTGGCGCGAGGCGCTGGAGGCCGAGCCGGGCGAGGTGACGCTGCTGGTGACCGGCCCGACGACCAACCTCGCCGTGGCGTTGCGCGAAATGCCCGAACTGCCCCGACTGGCACGGCGCATCGTCATCATGGGCGGCTGCTTCTGGCACCTGGGCAACACCACCCCGACGGCGGAGTGGAACACCTGGTGCGATCCCGACGCGGCCAAGCAGGTCTGCGAGGCCTTCGAGGGGCTGCCCGAGCAGCAGTTGCCCATCTGGTGCTCCACCGACCAGACCGAGCGCATCGAGTACCGCCCGGAGCTGCTCGACGACCTCCTGGTGTCGTGTGGGGCATCCCCGGTGGGTTATTCGGCGGGCCGAGCTCGGGTCGAGGAAGCCGAGGCCAGGACGGGGCACCGCGCCCTGGACCTGCTCACCGACGCCTTGCGCTTCTACTTCGAGTTCCACCACGACTACGACCAGGGCTACGTCGCCCACCTGCACGACCTGTTCGCCGCGCAGGTGGCAGCCGAGGTGGCGACGGTCGAGCTGGCGACGACCGTGATGGACGTCGAGGCCAGCTCCGACCTGTTGCGGGGCACGACGGTGCGCGACGACCGGCAGATCTGGGGCCGTCGCCCGAATGCCCGGGTGGTGGTCGACTGCCGCCCCGACCAGGTCTTCGCCACCTTCGCCGGTGGCCTGCAGCGACTGGTGGCCGGCTGAGACGGTGCGGCGCCGGCCCCCTTGCGAGAGGGTCGGCGCCGCCGGTGTGGTGGCCGGGTGCTGCGTCAGAGCCCCAGCAGGGGTCGCAGCTCGTCAACTCCGGCCACGACGCGCTCGGGCGCGAGGCCGAGCGACACGAAGGCCTCGGCGTCGAAGAGTCCCGTGGTGACGGCCACGAAGTCCAGTCCGGCCTCGTCGGCCGCCTGGGCATCCATCAGCGCATCGCCCACATAGTTCACGTGGTCGACACCCTCGCGTGCCAGCTGGTCCAGCGCGGCGTCGAAGACGCGCGGGTCGGGCTTGTGGTGGCCGGTCACGTCGGCCCCGTGCACCAGGGCCAGACGCGGCATCGGGAAGCCGCAGCCTTCCAGGTCGGCCAGCGCCATGTCGGTGTTGGTGGAGGTCACCACGCCGACCGCGACGTCCTGGTCGAGGAGCTCCTCGACCAACTCGACTGCTCCCGGCACTGGAAGTTTGCGGAAGCGCTCGGCCGAGGCCTTGTTGGCGGCCCGCATCGCCTCGACGGTGTCGGCGTGCTGGTAGAGCAGGCCGATCATCTCGTCGAAGGGCTTGCCCCAGTGCTCGGCCAGGGTGGCGTCGTCGAGCGTGATCCCGTAGGACTCCTGGGCGACGTGGCGGTGGTGGGCCCACTTGACCTCCCGCGTGAGCAGGAGGGTGTCGTCCATGTCGAACAGGACCGCGCGGCTCACAGGGCCACCTGACGGCCGTGTGCCATTTCGTAGGTGGGTTCGACGCGCTTGAGGTACTTGATCACCTGCAGCGTGATCGGCACGACGCAGATCTCGACGAGCACCTTGTAGAAGTAGCCGGTGACGGTGTAGTTGGTCAGCTCGGCCAGGGTGATGGTGCCGGCGAAGGCGATGGTGCAGAACAGGGTGGTGTCCACCAGCTCGCCCAACAGTGTGGAGGTGATCAGGCGAAAGGCCACCTGGCGTTCGGCGAAGCGGCGCTTGAGGCGCACCACCACCAGCGAGTTGAGCAGGTTTCCGGCGAGGTAGCCGGCGAACCCGGCCAGCGCGATGCGGGTGGCCGGGGCCAGCACCTGGTCCCACGCCTCGAAGCCCTCCACGGGCGTGGTCCAGCCGACCACCTTGTAGGTGGCCGCGGCCAGGAAGGTCATGGCGAAGCCGGTCCAGATGGCACGCTTGGCGCGCTGCCAGCCGTAGACCTCGGTCATGATGTCGCCGACGACGTAGCTGAGGGGGAAGAGGAAGGCTCCGCCGTCGAAGATGAGCGGGCCACCGCCGGCGAACAGGTCGCTGATGACCGGAACGGTGGGGCCGACGAAGAGCTTGGTGGCGGTGACGCCGGAGATCAGCAGCAGGCCGACGAAGACGGCCACCACGATGTCGTAGTAGGTGTGGGGGACTCGGGCGTACTCGACGCCCTGTCCAGAGGCGGGCTCGGCCGCGGTGTCAGTGGAAGTGGTCACAAGCCGTCATCCAACCATTCGGGGGCGCCTGACGGGCAACTCGTCCACGATCGCGTCGGGGTCAGCTGCTGGGGCCGGATTGGACGGCGCCTGGTGTGCGCGGTGGAAAATCAGTGGCGCTCCCCGCCTGCACGGGAGGACGGTTGGGCGTATGGACACTGCGAAGGTCATCGCCCGCCGCGTGCTGGATGAGCCGAAACCAACCCCGAGTGGCTGGACGCTGGACTCCTTGGAGCAGGTGGGGGAGCAGGACTTCAATCGGGTGATGCTCCGGGCCAGTGATGGTGACCCCTACGACACCAGCACCCCGGAGAGCGCTGAGGCGGATTTTCGCGAGTTGGTCGAGGCGGCGGGGGGCCAGTTCGATCCGCGAGGGTGGTATCTCGTCCGGGACGACCGTGGCGACGTCGGTGTCGTCCTGCCGCAGGTCTTCCCTGACGAGCCAACCACCGGCACCTTGTTCTATGTCGCCGTGGTGCCCGAGCGCCGAGGAGAGGGACTGGGCCGGGCCTTGCACCGGTTCGGCCTGTCCGAGCTGGCCAGGCGCGGGGCCAAGGCCTACGTCGGTTCCACCGATGCGACCAACGAGCCCATGATCGCGATCTTCACCGCCAACGGCTGCAGCCTCTCCTGAGAAGCCAGCTGGGGTCGGACGTCAGTCGGGCACCGTCGATGGTTTGCCTGCGGGCCGCAGATCCAGCGGTTGCGTCTTCCAGGAGCTCATTGCGGGTGGCGTCGTCCCGTCACCTGATACCCCTACCACGACGCGGAGCAGTAGCCGCCGCCCCAGCCCTCACCATGTTCGTTGGGGGCAGCATGGGGATGTGTCCGTAGTGTCTAGCGGAGGCCTGCCATCAGCACGACGAGGACGACGACGTCCCAGCCGCGCGCTGCCGTGAGGATGGCTCCCAGTGGGATCGCGCCCGCCTCGGTCATGACCAGCCCAGTGGCGAAGTCTGGTGGTGGCGTCGAGACCAGGCGCAAGGCACCGGCGAGTGCGGCACCGTTCAGGACCACCGACACCGCCAGGGCCACGAGAAGCGCAGTGCCGACGCCGATAAGCAGTCCGGCGAGCACCAGTGAGTTCACGAGCGCCACCGTCGCGGCGCCCGAGCAGCTGGCAGCGTCCCAGGTCCAACCGGCCGGGAAGTTGCGGCGCGCTCCGCTGGATGATGCCATCACGCGTCGCATCGTCATGGCGGCAGCCAGGATCGGCATCAAGACGACGGCCGGCCACAGCGCCAGCGACGGAGCTACGGCCATGGCTGTCACACAGCCCAGGTCCACGACAACCAGCCCCACGATCAACAGCCAGGGCTGACGCAGGACGGCTCGTTGCACGTCGTACCAGGCCACTGCGCGTCGTCCACGTCCAAGGCCATGGAGGCGGTTGTGGGGATTTCGCGCGGTGCGGCGGCTGACCAGGTCGAGGACCAGACCAGTGTCTGCGCCTTGCGCGCCACCAGTCAGGGCAGTGCGGCCTCGGGCGGCGCGCAGCAGGTCGTGACGTGATATGTCGCCCAGGCAGCGCCAGGCCTGGAAGCCAGCCATCGCCACGAAAGCCACCAGAACAGCGACCAGGATCCACGCGTCAGTGGTGATCGCCACCATCATCAGTGCCGCCAGCACCGCGCCGGTGTCGCCGATGCCGAGACCCTGCTGGTTCAACAACATCATCAGGACCGCCGACAAGGGTGTCAGGGCCACTGCCACCGTCCAACCGAGTCCGGGCGACAGGGCGAGCCACACAGGGGCCTTACCCCTGGATCGTGGACACGTTGATGTGTGATTACGCTGCGGTGGGCAGCGTAGCGGCCCGGCGGGCCTCGTAGGCGTTCGGGGACAGGTAGCCGCACCAGGAGTGGCGACGGCGAGTGTTGTAGCGGGTGAGCCAGCGAAAGACCTGCCGGCGACACAACTCGGGCCCGGCGAAGGTGGCAGCGCCGGTCAGGACCTCGCGTTTGAGGGTGGCATTGAACGACTCGGCCAAGCTGTTGTCAGCACTCGTCCCGACCGCCCCCATCGACTGGGTCACCCCAAGACGCTGGCAGAGCTTGGCGTAGGCCTGGGAGGTGTAGACCGACCCGTGGTCGGAGTGGAAGATCGCCCCGCGCAGGCTTCCCCGTTCGGCGGCAGCGGCTTTCAAGGCGTCTTCGACCAGCTCGGTGCGCATGTGGTCCGCAATGGCCCAGCCGACCAGCTTGCGGGAGTAGCAGTCGATCACGGTGGCCAAGTACCAGTTCCCACCCCCGTGCAGGGGCAAGTAGGTGATGTCACCGACATAGCGCTGGTTCGGCTTCTCGGCGGTGAAATCCCTGCCAAGCAGGTCGGGGAACTTCTCATCAGTCGGTTCCGGGATGGTGGTGCGGACCCGTCGACGCAACCTGGTCCCTGCCAGGCCATGACGGCGCATCACCCGCGCGACACGTTTGTGGTTCACCCGAGCCTCGGGTTCGGCACCGTCATTGAGTTCGGCGGTGACCCGCGGCGCCCCGTAGGCCGGATCCCCGCCAACCCTCGGATCCTGAACCCGGCGGATTCGTGCGGCGAGCTGGGCATCGGCCTCAGCGCGCTGCTGCCGGGCCGGGCCGGCTTTCTGCCAGGCGTAGAACGCCGAGCGGGACAGCTCCAACACCTGGCACAACCGCTTCACCTGGTAGGTGGTCTGGTGGTCAGCGACGAACTGGAAGCGGTTCACCAGTTCGTCTCCCCGGCGAAATACTTGGCCGCCTTGCGCAGAATGTCCCGTTCGGTCTCCACCCTGGCCTTGTCCGCTCGCAGCCGGGCATTCTCTGCCTCCAACCGGGCGATCCGCGCCGCCGGTGCCTCCAGCGACTGCCCACCCTCAGGTCGGGCCGGAGCGTCGCTGCCCGACCTGGCACCGTTGCCCAGGTCCTTGACCCACAACGCGAGGGTCCCGCGCGAGACCCCAAGGTCAGCGGCGATCTGCTTCAGTGTCGCGTCCGGCGTGGTCTCGTACAGGTCAACAGCCTGCTGACGGAACTCCGCCGAGTAATTCTTCCTCGCCATGATGACGATCCTCTCGCTTCCTCCAGCCCATGCTGGATTCCACGTGTCCACAACCCGGGGTCAAGCCCCGCTTCCCGGGACTTCCTGGTTGGTCATGGCAACCATGTCGGGATCGGAATCAACAGCCGTGACGTCCAGACCCTTCTCGAACAACGCGCGGGTGAGGGTTCCCGTCCCGCTTCCCACGTCGAGCACCGGCCCATCCACGAGGTCGCCCAGGATGCGGTCCCCGGGTCCGGCGCACAGTAGTGCGAACGATTCCTTGTAGGCCTGCGAGACGCCGCTCCAGCTGCTCATGCGGGTCAGTCTCCCCGCACCAGGGCGACGGATCGCACACCATCGCTCGTGGCAGAGCAAGTCCAGTCAATGGGGGAGCCGTCCATCGTGCGAAGGCAGTGCGCCCCAAGAACTGGCTGGAAAGGACCAAGGGCATGGCCATGACCACGAAGCGGGGCGCTCTTGGAATGTCCGTGTCAAGAACCAGCCAGAAGATCCAGATGACGAGGAGGACGGCTGCAATTGCGGCGAGATCGGTGCGGAGGGGCAGAGCTGACTGCCGTCAGGAAAGAATCTCCATGATGGGCTGCAGTTGGATCCATGGCTGAACCGTGGCGATCCAGTCATCCCATGCACGTGAGGCGAGCGGAACCGATATCTCCACTTTGCGGGTGAGCTTGTCGGGATGGAAGTGCTCAACGGCGTTCAGTCTGGCCTCCAGTTCTTCCGGCATCGTTGCCAGCAGGGCAATCACGTGGTCGTGGTCGATCCCGTCAGGCCGCGTGCGATACGGATCGGACCAGTGGTGCGTCACGGGTTCGAAGTCATCGGCGCACAGTGAGGTCTGGTCCCAGCAGCCAAAGGTCCTGACCAGACCAGAACATTCCATGCGGTACGGCATGGTGCTGTCGGGGAAAGAGATCGGGACGGCGCCGTAGCTGCGCTCTCCTGCACCATGTGGGTTGGGCGGGTAGGAGAGCCACTGCCCCTCGTGATCGTTCCTGAGCTCGCCCAGGACCGCGACACGGGCGCCCAGCGGCACGGACGCATAGGGATTCTCCATGGGTCTCACTATTCAATGCCCGGCCAGGTGCCACAAATGAGCCTGTGCCTTCACGCCGCGTGGCGCAGACGCCCTTGAGCCCCTTGCCGAGTGTCAGAGAACCGTGCGTGCACGGCCCGTGGCGCGCAGAAGCACTACGAACCTGCGTTCGCGACCAATGGGAACTCCCGCAGGTGACGGCTCCGCTTGGAAAGGTGCCGCGACATCTTGAGATCTGGGGCACTGGGCGGACGGCCCTCCGAGTGACCAGCAGGAGACAAGAACCTCCACACGTGATCAGACCCACTTGGAAGGTGACGTCGTGGAAGACTGGCTGTCGACCGTTCCTCGCAAGCCGTCCACGCAACCTGGGCCACTCTGGTGGTGGCGCTGCCTGAATCGTCCTCTGGAATCGGGAGACATCGTGACTGACCTCGTCAACATGTGGTTCATTGCCAGCGCGATCCTGATCATTTCCGTGGTCCTGTGGGCGTGCGGGAGGATCGGCGAATCGAAGTCGTCGCAACCCCAGATGATCTTCGGGATCAAGACGCGGACGACGACCAGGACTCCCGAGCATTGGTAGGCCGCCCACCGGGCTGCTGGACCAATGTGTCGAGCATTCAGCGTCCTCACCCTGCTCTTCGCCATCGCAGTCGTCGCCATCGGATACACGACCGAACCGCAGAGGGCCATCCCCCTGGGGATTTCCCTGTTGCTGGGCAGCACGATCGCCTGGGCGACGATCGCCTTGGTCGTGGCAGATCGAGCGGCGCGCAGGATCTCGCAGGATTCAGCCCACAGCAGCTGAACAGGCGATCCTTGGCATCGCGCGGGTGATGGACCATGCCTCTCCACGCGCCGCACGAGCGCAGCAGCTCCAGACGCGTGTGCCAGGCGCGGACGCCCGGGTGCTCATTCCCGCACCTTCCCGGGACCCCGGGGTCGAGTCGAGGCCACCAGCTCCTGGACGGTCACGCGCTGGTCGCCTCAGAACACCTCGGACAGGTGGGCGAAGGTGATGCCGCGCTCCAGCAGCCTTGGCACGGCGACGGCCATTCCCTCGGCGGTGGCATTGCGCGGCTGGTTCATGTGGCCGATGACGATGTCGCCGGGGCGGGTGGCCGACATCTCCTGGATGATCTGGCCGCGGGTGAAAGTGGTTCCGGCGTCACCATTGATCGAGAAGTTCATCGGCAGCTGGCCGAGTGCGCACGATGCGGGCGGCGACCTCGTCCATGTGGGCGGTGCCGGAGCGGAAGAAGCGCGAGGCCCGTCCGGTGAGCTTCGTCAAGGTGGCAATGGTGCCCGCCACCTCGTCGTAGACCTCGCCGGCATTGTGCGTGCCCTGCTCGGCGTAGCCCTTGCGTCCGCTGACCGACAGGGGAAGGTGCTTCGTGCCGTGGTTCTGCAGGTCGAAGAGCGGATCGGCGGCCAGCAGAAGAAGCTGGCGCCGATCGAGGGGCTGACGCGCAGGCTTCACAGGCCCATCCTAGCCCGCCGGGGTTCGCCCCGGAAGATGTGGTGAAAACCGCACCGACAAGCAGGTTTACCTCCTGACAAGTGCCCTGGAAAGTGCCATCATCGGGTCATGGAAGACATGATCGAAGTCCCACAGGAATCGGAGCAGCTGGACCAGCTCCAGCGCGGCGACACGCTCGTCGACCGTGGTGTCGACGACGTCCTTGACGAGGGCTACACGGCCCCCGAGCACTGGTCGGTCGCCCAGGGCCACGGCAACACCCTGCGCGAGATGCGCGAGGGCCAGACCCTCGACGAGCGACTGCGTCAGGAGACCCCCGACCTCGACCCCGACAAGCCGCTGGAGAAGTGGAACCCGGGCGGTGAGAAGCGCGAGGTGGGATCGCGTCGTGCTGGCCGTCTGGTGGATGCCAACCACGGCTACCCGGGCACCGACCGGGAGGCCGAGGCCGTCGCGGACGAGGTCGGCATCGACGGGGGAGCAGCGCCCGCCGAGGAGGCCGCGGTGCACGTCATCGACTTCGCCGAGGAGATCGACGACGAGTCCTGAGGCCCGGTCCCGTCGCGGCGGAGGCCTGGTGGCAGGATCGTGCCATGAGCCAGACCTTCCGCAGGAGCACTGATGTCGTCGACGGCGCCGACCTGAACCCCGAGCGTGTGCTGTACCCGCCCATCGAGCCCTACGAGACGGGCATGCTCGACGTGGGCGACGGCCAGCAGGTCTACTGGGAGCAGTCGGGCAATCCTGACGGGAAGCCCGCCGTCTTCCTGCACGGAGGCCCAGGCGGCGGTGGCGGCACCGACCGCCGCCGCTTCTTCGACCCGGAGCGGTACCGCATCGTCGTGCTCGACCAGCGCAACTGCGGCTCCTCGACGCCCAGCGCCGCCGACGGGGCAGACCTTGCCACCAACACCACCTGGCACCTGGTGGCAGACCTAGAGAAGCTCCGCGAACACCTGGGCATCGAGCGCTGGCTGGTCTTCGGTGGCTCCTGGGGCAGCACGCTGGCCCTGGCCTACGCCCAGACCCACCCCGAGCGGGTCACCGAGCTGGTGCTGCGCGGCATCTTCACCCTGCGCCGCAGCGAACTGGACTGGTACTACAACGAGGGCGCCAGCAACATTGCGCCGCAGTGGTGGCAGGCCTTCATCGCGCCCCTCAAGGAGGCCGGGCACGACCTCTCGCAGTGCAACATGGCCGGCTACCACCGGCTGCTCTTCGGCGACGACCCTGACATCGCCCTGCGGGCAGCGCAGGCCTGGACCCGGTGGGAGGCAGCCACCAGCTACCTGCTGTGGAAGGAGGAGGCGCTGCACGAGACGCCCGAGCACGAGCTCACCTTCGCCCGCATCGAGAACCACTACTTCACCCACGGCGGCTTCCTGCGCGAGGGCCAGCTGATCGACGAGGTCGACCGCATCCGCCACATCCCCGCCGTCATCGTCCAGGGCCGCTACGACCTGCCCTGCCCCGCCCGCACCGCCTACGACCTGGCCGAGGCCTGGCCCGAGGCCGAACTGCACGTGGTGCTGGCCGGGCACTCGGCCTTCGAGCCGAACATCGCCAGCGAGCTGGTCACGGCCACCGACCGCTTCGCCGCCTGAGACACCACGGCCGCGACTCCGACGAGGCCGGGATGAGGAAGTCTTCATCCCGGCCTCATCGACTCATCACATCGGATTCCTAGCGTCGTTTTCACACCCGATCATCCGATCAACCAGGAGCCCTCGATGACTGCGACCTACCTCTCCAGCGCCACTCGCACCTCGGCCGCCACCACCCGCAACCTGCCCTCCGATCCGATGGGCCCCGGCATGGCCAGCGGGGCAATGTATGAGACGACCGCCGACCTTCCCCTGGCCCGCCTGCGCGCCGCCAAGATGGCCTACAGCACCCGATTCTTCTGGCAGCAGGTCACCGACGGCGCCGACGGCCACGAGCTGCTGCGCGGCCCCGACGTCACCCCCACCGCCGGCGAACTGGTGCTCGCCCGCGTCGTGAACATCGGCAAGCACACCCGCCTCGAGAGCCCGCACAGCCGTCGCCAGCTGCTCTTCCCCGGTGACGAGATCGTGGTCGCCTACGGCCACCGCTACGCGCCCGACCAGTTCGAGGCCGAGGTGCCCGAGAACCTGCAGGTCACCAACCTGGTCGCGGCCGGGGGTATGGCGGGACGGGTCACCGCCCAGCACGCCAGCATCGACGAGGCCACCGTCATCGAACCACTCGGCCTGATCGCCCGCGACGGCATCGCGCTCAACCTGACCACCCTCAGCCCCCACCACCCCCGCCCCAGCGTCACCCGCCGCCACGGCGAACGCCCCCGCCTGGTGACGGTGCTCGGCACCTCCATGAACTCCGGCAAGTCCACCACCCTGGCCTGCCTGATCAACGGGCTCACCAGCGCCGGGCTCAGCGTCGCCGCGGGCAAGGCCACCGGGACTGGCGCGGGCGGCGACCCGCGCATGTTCACCGACGCCGGAGCCCAGGCCGTGCTGGACTTCACCGACTTCGGCTACGGCTCCACCTACCGGCTCGGCTACGACGAGTTGAAGAAGCTGGTGCTGTCGATGATGGCGGCTCTGTCCAGCGCCGACACCGACGTGGTGGTCCTGGAGATCGCCGACGGCATCTACCAGGGCGAGACCGCACGCCTGGTCGCAGATCCCGAGGTGCAGGGCTGGATCGACAGCCTCGTCTTCGCGGCCGGCGACGCGCTGGGCGCCACCAAGGGCGTCGACCTGCTCCACGAGATGGGCCTGCAGGTCTCCGCCGTCAGCGGTGTGGTCACCGCCTCGCCCCTGGCTAGCCGCGAGGCCGGCGCGGTGCTGCCCGTCTCACTCGTGCCCACCTTCGACCTGACCGTGCCCGAGGTTGCACGGGAGGTCCTCACCCGCGACGCCCGCACCAAGTGAGCGAGGGCATGCGGCTGCCGCGGCTGTGGCGCGGCAGCCGCCGGCCACTGCTCGCGGGGCTGGCCGCGATGGGCTTCGGACAGGCAGCCGTGGCCGGTGCGACCGCCCTGCTGACGCCACGCCTGATGGGTGCCGCCACCACCCGCGACGAGATGGTGCTGGCCACCCTGTTGGCAGGCCTGGCCCTGCTGCTCGGGGTGCTGCGCGCCGGGGAGCGGGTCCTGGGCGAACGGCTCGGCCAGGACTACGTCCACGAGGTGCGCATGCACCTGGTGCGGGCCGCCCTGGTCGGGCGGGGGCCGTCCGTGGGGGTGACCGTGGCGAGGGCCACCAATGACCTCACCTCGGTGCGCAACTGGATGGTGCAGGGCATCGTCCCGCTGCTGTCGGGCATCCCCACCGTGGTGGGCTGCCTCGCGGCCCTGGCGATGCTCTCGTGGAAGCTGAGCGTGGCCGTCGCCATCCCCCTGGCCGCCCTGGCACTGCTGCTGGTGGTGGCCGGCTCCCACCTGCGCCGCCGCGCCGCCCGCCTGCGCCGCCAGCGCGGCCGCCTGGCCGGGCAGATCGCCGACGCCGTGCAGGCCAGCGAACCCATCCTGGTGGCCGGCGGCGTCGAACGCGAGGTCAAGAGCCTGGGGCGGCAGAGCCGTGAACTCGGCGACCGCGCCGTCTCACGAGCCACCCTGTCAGGCATCCTTCGCGGGGCCGCGGCCAGCGTCGCCACCCTGGCGATGGTCTTCGTCGGCGCCACCGCCGTGCTGACCAATCTCGACTCCGCCACCATCGCCACCGCCTTCCTCGTCGTCGGCATGCTCGCCACCCCGGTCACCGACCTGGGGCGGGTGGGGGAGTTCCGCCAGTCCTTTCGCGTCGCCCAACAGATCCTCGGGCCGCAACTGCAGCTCTCCCGCGAGCACCGAGCCGACGAGCGCCGCGCCCGCCGACAGAGTGCCGAAGGGACGACCATCCGCCCGCTCGAGGGGCGGGGGCGCGCGCCCGGGCGGGGCCTGCACTGCGCAGACCTGGAGGTGGAGGGGCGCGCCGTCCCCGAACTGGTCGTGGCGCCCGGTGAGGTCGTGGTGCCCGTCAGCCGCGACCCTCAGCGCCTGCGCGAAGTGGTCCGTGCCCTGTGCCACCCGCAGGACCAGTCCGAGGCCTGGATCCAGGTGGATGGCTGCCAGCTCGGGCAGCTCCCGGCGCAGGAGCGACGCCAGTTGCTCGGGGTCGCTGCGGCAGGGCAGCTGGTGGAACGCGGGACCATCGCCAGGGCGGTGCGCTATCGCAGCCCCGACAGTGATCGTCCGGTGGGGCCGGTGCTGGCTAGCGTCGGCCTGGACGGGGTCGTGAAGGACTTGGAGCGCAAGGAGCGCACGGTGCTGCGGCGCGGTGGCGAGCCGCTGGACGACGAGCAAAGGGCACGGCTGGCCCTGGCCCGCGCCATCTACGACGACCCGGCGCTGCTGGTGCTCGACAACATCGACCGGGGCCTGTCGGCCGAGGGACGGCAGAGGCTGTCTCGGCTGCTGCCACGCCCCGGCGTCACCATCCTGGTGAGCGACCATCCGGAGCGGCTGGTGGCAGACCACCGGGTGTGGGACCTTGATGCCGATCCGGCCAGACCACAGCTGGCCATCGGTGCGGGCCGACGGACAGGAACCGCATGAGGAGCAAGGAGGCCCCCCAGATGCGTGGTGCCGTGAGAGGAGAGGCGACATGAATCGCAGTCGTTGGCAGTTGGCAGGCATCGTCGTGGTGCTGGTGGCGGTGCTGGTGGCCCTGGTCCAGGGATTGATGTCGAAGCCGGGTGAACCAGAGGTCGAGCAGGACGTGGTACGGCTGGGCAGCCCGGGAGCGTCCAGTCCTGCGGGTACGGCCAGTTCCCGTGGGCCGTCCACGCCTGCGGGAACGCCCAGCCCGTCCGCCGCGGCCAGTTCCCCTTCCCGGACGCCCGCAGCCAGGGCCTCCGCCTCGTCGGCCCGGCCCACCCGTGCCCCCGCTCCCGCGACCAGGCCCACCCGGACCAAGACGGTGCCGGCGCCAGTGACCACCCGCCGTGCAGAGCCGCGTCCCCCCGTCTGGCAGGGTGATGACGATGATGACGACTGGGGGGAGGGCGATGACGACGATGGCGGCGATGACTGAGCTGCTCAGGCGGTCCGGCCGCTGGCGCATCGTCGGCTGGATGATGACCACGCTGGCCCTGGCCCTGGCCGTCGTCGTGGTGGTGGTTCGTTCGGTGCTGCTCGGCAATGCCGCAGAACAGGCCAACAACGACGTCTCGCAGGAACTGCGCGAGTTCACCAGCTTCGTCAAGAACGGGGTGGACCCGCACAGCGGAGAGGGCTTCGCCGATTCGCAGACACTCCTGGAGACCTACCTGCAGCGCCAGCAGGTGGGTCCCGACGAGGTGATGATGGGCTGGCACTCGGGCCAGGCGACGGCCTATGTGCTGCGCGGGCCACGCACCCCGTCGGTCGAGAGCTATGACTTCGTCGAGGACCCCCGCCTGCACGCCCAGGAGAGGCAGAAGAACTCCGGCATCCTCGACACCCCCGAGGGTCCGATGCGGTGGGGCAGGATCCTGGTGGAATCCGGCAGCGGGCAGCCCGACGCCCTGGTGGTGGGGGCCTTCACCGGACCGGAGGTGCGCGACGCCCACGAGACGGTGCGGACCCTCACGCTGGTGAGCCTGGCAGCACTGGCCCTGGCCGGCGTGGTGAGCTGGGCCGTCGCCGGCCAGATCCTGCGCCCGGTGCGCCTCGTCCGGCAGGCGGCCGCCCGCATCACCGAGCACGACCTGACCCAACGCATCCCCGTCGCCGGCCACGACGACGTCTCGGGGCTGGCGGTCAGCTTCAACGAGATGCTCGACCGGCTGGAAGAGGCCTTCGCCGTCCAGCGGCGCTTCGTCGACGACGCTGGCCACGAACTGCGCACCCCCATCACGGTGGTGCGCGGCCACCTGGAGCTGATGGGCGATGACCCGGCAGAACGCCAGCAGACCGTCGCCCTGGTGACCCAGGAACTCGACCGGATGGCCCGCCTGGTCACCGACCTGCTCGCCCTGGCCAAGGCCGACCGCCCCGACTTCGTCGTGCCGCAGGAGGATGTCGACGTCACCCAGCTGACCCTCGACCTGGATGCCAAGATCCAACACCTGAGCGACCAGCGCCGCTGGCAGCTCAGTCACATCGCCGAGGGTACTGCCAGGCTGGATGCCCAGCGCATCACCCAGGCGGTGCTGCAGCTGGCCGACAATGCCGTCCAGCACACCGTCGACGGCGACGCGATCACCCTGATGAGCCGCTTCGCGACGGAGGCGGACGGCCAGCGCGTCCTGCAGATCGCGATCAGCGACACCGGTGGCGGGATCGAACCGCAGCACCGTGAGCGCATCTTCGACCGCTTCGTCCATGGGGTCCCCGCCGACGGCACCCGTCACGCCGGTGCCGGACTGGGTCTGCCGATCGTCAAGGCCATCTGTGAGGCCCACCGCGGCCGGGTGCAGGTGGACAGCCCGCCCGGCCAGGGGGCCACCTTCACCCTGGTCCTCCCCGCCGATGCACGAAAGGCAGAACAGTGAGCACGATCCTGATCGCCGAAGACACCCCCTCGATCGCCTCCTTCGTGGAGAAGGGACTGCGCGCGGCTGGATACCAGACGGCCATCACCGGCGACGGGCCGACGGCACTGCTGCTGGCGCAGTCGGGCAGCTTCGACCTGATGATCCTCGACATCGGCCTCCCGGGGCTGGACGGCTTCGAGGTGCTGCGCCAGCTGCGCGCCAAGGGCAGCGGCCTGCCCGTGGTGATCCTGACTGCCCGCGACTCCGTGCACGACACGGTCCACGGCCTGGAGGGCGGTGCCAATGACTACGTCACCAAGCCCTTCCAGTTCGCCGAGCTTCTGGCACGAGTGCGGCTGCGGCTGGCCGAGCCGGCACCCAGTCCCGCCAGCAGCTCGGAGTTGGTGTGCGGGCAGCTGCACCTGGACCTGCTGAGCCGGCGCGTGCGGGTGGGGGAAGGGGAACCGATCGACCTGACCTCGCGAGAGTTCCGCCTGTTGCAGGTGCTCATCACCCACGCGGATCAGGTGCTCAGCCGCGAACAGCTGCTGGGGATGGTGTGGGAGATGGACTTCGACCCGAACTCGAACGTGGTTGATGTCTTCGTGCGCTCGCTGCGCTCGAAGATCGGCCCGGAGCACATCGAGACGGTGCGGGGAATGGGCTACCGACTGCGTGCTGCCCGAGGCCCTAGACTTGCGGACGTACGTGCCCGATCACTGGAGGAATCCTGACCACCTCGCAAGACGCCCACCCCGACCCGTCGCGCCCCGACCGGACCCGTCCGGAGTCCCTGGAGCTGGCCCGGCGCAGCTCCACACGACGCGTCGCCATCCCCGCCTCGATCCAGATGGTGAACCTGCTGGGCCCGCGGGACGAGTTCCTGCGGCTGATGGAGAAGGAGCTTGCCGCCGACATCCTGGTGCGCGGAAATGAGGTCACCCTGACCGGCACCGCCGCCGACACCGCGTTGGCCGCCGACATCTTCACCGAGCTGGTCACCATCCTGCGCACCGGCCAGGGCCTGACGAAGGAGACGGTGGAGCGCGTGGTCGGCATGGCCAGCTCCGCCGAGGAGGTGAGTGCCGCCGAGGTGCTCACCCACAACATCCTGTCAACCCGTGGCAAGTCGATCCGGGCCAAGACGCTCAACCAGAAGCGCTATGTGGAGGCGATCGACGCCAACACGATCGTCTTCGGCATCGGCCCGGCCGGCACCGGCAAGACCTACCTCGCCGTCGCCAAGGCAGTGCAGGCGCTGCAGCGCAAGGAGGTCACCAGGATCATCCTGACGCGGCCTGCGATCGAGGCCGGCGAACGACTGGGCTTCCTGCCCGGCACGCTCAACGACAAGATCGACCCCTACCTGCGCCCGCTCTACGACGCGCTGCACGACATGATGGACCCCGAGGCTGTGCCGAAGCTGCTGACGGCCGGCACCATCGAGGTGGCGCCGCTGGCCTACATGCGCGGCCGCACGCTCAATGACGCCTTCATCATCCTCGACGAGGCCCAGAACACGTCGATGGAGCAGATGAAGATGTTCCTGACCCGCCTGGGCTTCAACTCCAAGATCGTGGTCACCGGCGACATCACCCAGGTGGACCTGCCCAATGGCCAGCCCTCGGGCCTGCGCGGAGTGCAGCAGATCCTCGACGGTGTCGACGACATCAGCTTCTGCACCCTGACCAATCGCGACGTGGTGCGCCACAAACTGGTGGGGCGGATCGTGGCGGCCTATGACCAGTTCGAGAGCACCAACCAGGTGCAGCAGGCCTTCGACCGGGCCAACCGCGCGACCCGCAGGAGCATCCAGTGATCGACCTGAACAACGAGTCGGGACGCACGGCCGACGAGAAGGGCCTGATCCGGCTGGCCGGTTTCGCCCTGGAGCAACTGCGCATCCATCCGCAGAGCGACCTGTCGATCCTGCTGGTCGACGAACCGACGATGGAGCAGTACCACCTGCGATTCATGGACCTGCCCGGCCCCACCGACGTGCTGAGCTTCCCGATGGACGAGCTGCGCGCCCCGCTGGACGACGAGGAGCCCCCGCGCGGGCTGCTGGGCGACATCGTGCTGTGCCCGGCGGTCACCGAGCGCCAGGCTGCCGAGAACGGGCGTCGCCCCGACGACGAGGCCGAGTACCTGCTGGTCCACGGCCTGCTGCACCTGCTGGGCCACGACCATGCAGAGCCCGACGAGAAGGCCGTCATGTTTGCGCTGAACGACAAGATCATCGCGGCCTGGCAGGCCCGCAAGGGGGATTGACGGTGCTGACCACGAACCAGTGGGTCGAGATCGCCGCCGCCCTGGTCTGCACCGTCCTGGCCTTCTGGCTGGCCGCCGGAGAGACGGCGCTGGGCCAGATCAGCAAGGGCCACGCGGAGAAGCTCGTCGAGGACGAGCGTCCCGGCGCGGCCAGGCTGGGCAAGATCGCCGAGGACCCGGCCCCCTATGTGAACACCACCCTGCTGCTGCGCACGATCCTGGAGATCGTCGCGATCGTGCTGGTCTGCCAGGTGACCTTCGCGCACCTGCACGTGGGCTGGCAGCGGATGCTGGCCACCGTCGGCACCATGGTGCTGGTCAGCTTCATCCTGTGGGGCGTGGCGCCGCTGACGATCGGGCGCCAGCGCTCGGAGAAGGTGGCGCTGCGCTTCAGCGGCCCCGCCCAGGTGATGACCACCCTGCTGGGGCCGGTGCCGTCGCTGCTGATCCTGGTGGGCAACGCGCTCACGCCGGGGCGCGGTTTCTCCGACGGGCCCTTCAGCTCCGAGGCGGAGCTGCGTGACCTGGTGGACCAGGCCGAGGCCAGCGAGGTCATCGAGGCCAGCGAGTCGAAGATGATCCACTCGGTCTTCGAGCTGGGCGACACCATCGTGCGCGAGGTGATGGTGCCCCGCACCGACATGGTCTTCATCCACGCCGACAAGACGCTGCGCCAGGGCCTGTCGCTGGCGCTGCGCTCCGGCTTCAGCCGCATCCCCGTCGTCGGGGAGGGCCTGGACGAGATCCTGGGCGTGGTCTACCTCAAGGACATGGTCAAGCGTGGCTATGACAATCCCGAGGCCGAACGCACCGAGACCGTCGGCCAGCACATGCGTGCGGCCACCTTCTGCCCGGATTCCAAGCCCGCCAATGAGCTGCTGCGCGAGATGCAGCGCGACCGCAATCACGTCGTGGTGGTGGTCGACGAGTTCGGTGGAACCTCGGGCCTGGTCTCCATCGAGGACATCCTGGAGGAGATCGTCGGCGAGATCGTCGACGAGTACGACGCGGAACCCACCCACACCGAGGAGCTGGAGCCGGGTCTCTTCCGGATCTCGGCCCGGCTTCCGGTCGACGAGATGGGCGAGCTCTTCGACCTGGAGCTCGACGACGAGGACGTGGAGACCGTCGGCGGCCTGATGGCCAAGATCCTCAACGTGGTGCCGATCCCCGGCAGCATCGTGGAGTACGAGGGCGTGCGGATCGAGGCCGAGAAGACGGCCGGCCGCCGTCACCAGATCGACACCTGCCTGGTGCAGCGCGTCGAGCCCAGTGAGCACGACGACGAGCAGGACGAGGACGACGATGAGTGACAAGTACGCAGACCAGAAACCGGCGAACAAGGCGACGCCCGAGCGGATGCCGACGCTCGACGAACTGATGAGCGACGACTTCGATCCCGAGACTGATGTCGACTGGACCGGTGACAAGAACTTCCGGTCCGGCTTCGCCTGCTTCGTGGGGCGCCCGAATGCGGGCAAGTCGACGCTCACCAATGCCTTGGTGGGTTCGAAGATCGCCATCACCAGCTCCAAGCCGCAGACCACCCGGCACTCGATCCGCGGCATCGTCGACCGTCCCGACGCGCAGCTGGTGCTCATTGACACCCCGGGCCTGCACAAGCCGCGCACCCTGCTGGGCCAGCGCCTCAACGACCTGGTGCGCGAGACCTGGACCGAGGTGGACGTGATCGGCATCTGCCTGCCGAGCAACCAGCCGATCGGCCCCGGTGACAGCTTCCTGGTGGGTGAGATCGCCAAGCTGACCAAGAAGCCGAAGCTGGTGGCCCTGGCCACCAAGACCGACCTGGTTCCTGGCGACAGGCTGCGCCAGCACCTGCTGGACATCCAGGCGCTGGAGGAGAAGCTGGGCATCAGCTGGGAGACGATCATCCCGTGCTCGGCCGTCAGCGGTGAGCAGGTGGACGTGGTGGCCGACGAGCTGGTCAAGCTGTTGCCCTGCGGCCCGGCCTTCTATCCCGACGGCGAGGTGACCGACGAGCCCACCGAAACCCTGGTGAAGGAGCTGATCCGCGAAGCTGCCCTGGAGGGCGTGCGCGACGAGCTGCCCCACTCGATCACCGTCGAGATCGACGAGATGGGCCTGCGCGAGGGACGTCCGGAGGACAGGCCGCTGCTGGACGTCTTCGCCTCGATGATCGTCGAGCGCGAGTCGCAGAAGGGCATCATGATCGGGCACCGGGGGCAGCACCTGAAGGAGGTCGGCACCGCCGCCCGCCACCAGATCAGCGCCCTGCTCGGCACACCGGTGCACCTGGACCTCAAGGTGAAGGTGCTCAAGGACTGGCAGCGCGATCCCAAGTACCTCAACCGTCTGGGCTTCTGACAGGTTGGGTTCGTGACCGGCATGGCTCGTGGCGAGTGCGCCTGCCGGGACGCGCCCTTCCCAGGCTTGCCCGTCTCTGCAAGGATCGCGGGATGAACCAGAACGTCGTGACCGAGACCTTCCACAACGAGGGCGGCATCAAGGTGGGCGCCATCGTGCGCCGCATCGAGCCGACCAGCCTGTCCACCCTGCTGTGCTTCACCAGCCCGGACGGGCTGCACCACGTCGAGAGCCGGATCGAGTTCGACGACGAGAACCCCTTCAACTGGACGCATTACGTGCAGCACGACGACGAGGCCTTCGTGGAGCGCGACAGGCAACCTGGCGATCCCGCCAATGTGGTGCCGGGCCATGCCGAGTGCCTGCTGGTGAGCCGACTGCTGGACTCTGGCGAGCAGGAGCTGGAGTTCACGCTGCTCGACGAGCGCACCGGCCAGATGCGTCCGGCCGTGCTGGTGCACAAGGGTGACGAGGTGGGCCTCTACAGCGAGGACCAGCTGCTCAACCGGCACCGGGTCCTGGGTGACGAGGTGATCGCCTCCGATTGGGAGGGCAATGGCTCGCGGCTGGTGCACGACGTCAACGAGCTGCTCGAAGGCCTGGACGACGCGATCTGCGTGCGGGTGCGCAACTTCCTTCGCGGCAGCGAGATCTGAGGTGGCGACTGCCCGCGCATTCAGGTGCGCCTGATGTCGCTGGCGCATCTCGTGATGTGGTCGCAGGTTCCCCACAGATGAGCAGGCCATCGCTACAGTGTCCGCCATGGCGATCATGAAGATCAGGTTCGCGCTTCCCGCGCGGCTGCTCCTTGCCCGCCGCAGCGAGGCCCGCTGACCACCAGCCATGGCACCCTCGTTGCGGAGTCCGCCGATGCCTGGCACACCACCCTCCACGACCAGGGAGCCCCCGCATGACCACCCAGCAGAGCCCCAACCAGTTCGGCACCATCCCTCAGGACGGCATCCCCGTCCAGCAGCCCAGCCCAATGCCGTGGCATCGCTACAGCGCCTTCGAGCCCGTCGACGTGCCCGACCGCACCTGGCCCACCAAGAAGGTGACCAAGGCCCCTCGGTGGCTGTCGACCGACCTGCGCGACGGCAACCAGGCCTTGATCGACCCGATGACCCCGGCGCGCAAGCGCAAGATGTTCGACCTGCTGGTGAAGATGGGCTACAAGGAGATCGAGATCGGCTTCCCGTCGGCCAGCCAGACCGACTTCGACTTCGTCCGCAGCCTGATCGAGGGCGACGCGATCCCCGACGACGTCCAGATCAGCGTGCTGACCCAGGCCCGCGAGGACCTGATCGAGCGCACCGCCCAGTCGCTGGTGGGCGCCAAGCGGGCCAATATCCACATGTACAACGCCACCGCCGAGCTCTTCCGTCGGGTCGTTTTCAAGGTGAGCGAGGCCGAGTGCATCGCCCTGGCCACCCGCGGCACCGAGATGGTGATGAAGCACGCCGAGGCGAACCTGGGCGATGTCGAGTTCGGCTACCAGTACAGCCCCGAGATCTTCACCCAGACCCCCACCGACTTCGCGATCGAGGTCTGCAATGCGGTGGCCGAGGTCTGGCAGCCCGAGGCGGGCCGCGAGATCATCTTCAACCTGCCCGCGACGGTGGAGATGAGCACCCCCAACACCTACGCGGACCAGATCGAGTACTTCGGCCGGCACGTGCGCAATCGCGAGAACGTGGCGATCAGCCTGCACCCGCACAATGACCGCGGTACCGCCGTCGCCGCCACCGAGCTGGGCATGATGGCCGGCGCCGACCGTGTCGAGGGCTGCCTGTTCGGCCACGGCGAGCGCACCGGCAATGTCGACCTGGTGACGCTGGGCCTCAACCTGTTCAGCCAAGGCATCGACCCCCAGATCGACTTCAGCCAGATCGACGAGATTCGCCGCACGGTGGAGTACTGCACCGGGCTGCCCGTGCATCCCCGGCACCCCTACGCGGGCGACCTGGTCTACACCGCCTTCTCCGGCTCCCACCAGGACGCCATCAAGAAGGGCCTGGAGGCGCTGGAGGCCAAGGCTGCCGCCGAGGGCCGCGGCCTGCACGAGATCGACTGGGAGGCCCCCTACCTGCCGATCGACCCGCACGACGTCGGCCGCTCCTACGAGGCCGTGATCCGCGTCAACAGCCAGTCGGGCAAGGGCGGCATGGCCTACCTGATGAAGACCGATCACAAGCTGGACATGCCTCGTCGCCTGCAGATGGAGTTCAGCCGCGTGGTCCAGCAGCACACCGACTCCGAGGGCGGCGAGGTGGACTCCGAGCAGCTGTGGCGCATCTTCTCCGACGAGTACCTGCTGCGCACCGAGCCGCTGCAGCTGCTGACCACCTCGACCACGGCCCAGGGCGGCAACCACGCGATCAGCGCGACCGTGGTGTGGAAGGGCGAGGAGGCGACGGTCACCGGCGAGGGCAATGGTCCGGTCTCGGCCTTCGTCGACGCGCTGACCACGCTCGGCATTCAGGTGCGCGTCCTGGACTACACCGAGCACGCACTCACCTCGGGAGGCGACGCCAAGGCTGCGGCCTATGTCGAGTGCGAGGTGGGCGGCGACGACGACCCGCGCGTCGTCTGGGGTGTCGGCATCGACAGTGACATCATGACGGCATCACTGCAGGGCGTCGTGAGTGCAGTCAACCGCATGTGATGTGAGCAGCGGGGCAACGGCGCCCCTGGACGGCGGTCGGACCTTCGGGTCCGACCGCCGTTCCCTGCCTTCGGACTACTTGACCTCGTTGGGGATGGCCCCACCGAAGCGACGGTCGCGTCCGGCGTAGATCTCCACGGCCCGCCACAGGTCGCGGCGGTCGAAGTCCGGCCACAGCCGGTCGAGGAAGACCATCTCGGCATAGGCGGACTGCCAGACCAGGAAGTTGCTGGTGCGCTGCTCGCCGGAGCTGCGCAGGAAGAGGTCGACGTCGGGCACCTCGGGCTCGTCGAGGTAGCTGCGCAACACCTTCTCGTCGATCTTCATCGGGTCGAGCAGCCCCGCCTTGGCGTCCAGGGCCATCTGCCGCGCGGCGTCGGTGATCTCGGCGCGGCCGCCGTAGTTGCAGCAGAACTGCAGGGTGAGCGTGGTGTTGTCCTTGCTCTGCTCCTCGGCCGCCTCCAGCTCGCGGACCACCGACGGCCACAGGCGACGACGGCGCCCGGCCCAGCGCACGCGCACGCCCAGCGCGTCGAAGTCGTCGCGACGGCGGTGGATCACGTCACGGTTGAAGCTCATCAGCCAGCGCACCTCGTCCAGCGATCGGCGCCAGTTCTCGGTGGAGAAGGCATAGGCGCTGATGTAGGGGATGCCCATCTCGATGGCGCCTTCGATCACGTCGAAGAGGGAGGCCTCGCCTCGCTCGTGCCCCTCGGTGCGCTTGAGGCCCCGCTCCTTGGCCCAGCGGCCATTGCCGTCCATGACGATGGCGACGTGCCGGGGCACGAACTCCGCCGGGATCTGGGGCGGGCGCGCGCCGGACGGATGGGGCTGCGGTGCGCGCTTGGGGGGACGCTGCGATGTCTTCTTGGCCACGCAGCGAGCCTAGCCAACGCCATGGGCGGGCGCCGAGCGCACCGGTGTGGTTGGCGGCTCCGCAGTGAGGTGGAGGCGCTGGCCGGTCCAGGAGCGGCGCAGCCAGCGGTCGTGACTGGCGACGACCACCGCGCCCGGATACCGGGGAAGATCCTCCTCGAGTGCGGTGACCAGCGCCAGCGAGAGGTGGTTGGTCGGCTCGTCCAGGATGAGCAGGTCGGGCGGGCTGGCCAGCACCATGGCGAGCGCCAGTCGGCGTTGCTGGCCGATGCTGAGCGTCCCCACTGGCCGCGAGAGATCGCGTGGGGCCACCAGCCCGAAGGCGGACAGCGGGGTCGTCTCGGCAGTCTCCTGTCCGACGGTCGTGGCGTAGAGCTGCCGGACGGTCGGTTCGGGTTCAAGCTCTACCTCTTGGGCCAGGATCGCGACGGTAGCCGTGCGGGCACGGGAGACGGTGCCCGAGTCGGGGTGGAGCTGTCCGGTGAGCAGGGCGAGCAGGGTGGACTTGCCCGAGCCATTGGGGCCGGTGACCAGCCAGCGGTCATGACGCCCGATGGTCAGCGAAGTGGGGGCCAGCCTGTTCGTCACCCCGGCCTCGGAGAGGGCTGCGATCACCGACGGGACCGTGTGGTCGTCACGTCGGCCGATGTCGAGCCCGCGGAAGTGGAGCTCTGCCGGGGGCTTTCGGACCTGGGTGCGTTGCAGTTCGTCAAGCCTTCGGGCGAAGTCGTTGACCCGACGGGAGACCACGGTGGCATTGCGGTCGGCATAGAACTTCTTGGCCATGCGCACCTCGCTGCGGGCCGCGGCGCCCTCGTGCCCGACGGTGTGGCTGTCGCGGACGTTGCGTTGCAGCTCCTTGAGCTCGGCCTGCTCGTCGTCGTACTGCTTCTGCCATCGCTCGCGCTGGGCGGCCCTGGCCTCGAGGTACTCGGTGAAGGTGCCGGTGTGGCGCGAGATGCCGATGCCGCTGGTCGGGCCGTCGACGGCGATGGCGCTGATCACTGAGCTGGGCCGTGGTGCCGGGTCGAGGTCGACGATGCCGGTGGCCGTGGCGTCCATGAAGGCGCGGTCGTGGCTGGCGAAGAGCACGGGGCCGGGCCAGTCGAGCAGCGAGCGAGTGAGGAAGTCGATGCCGGCGTCGTCCAGATGGTTGGTGGGTTCGTCGAGCAGCAGCGTGTCAGGACGGCTCAGCAGCAGCCAGGCGAGCTGCAGACGAGCCCGCTGGCCACCGGAGAGCTCACCGGTGGGGCGCTCCCGGTCGAGGCCCGGCAGGCCAACGCCGTCGAGGACGATCTCGGCGCGGTGGTCCAGGTTCCACACGTCGTGGCGGGCGGCTTCCTCCAGGGCGCGGTCGTAACGCTCGTCGGCCGAGGGGATGCCCTGTTCGAGTGCAGCCGTCGCCTGGTCGAACTCGCGCAGGATCGCCCGCGGTGCGGCGAAGGCCTGGTCGATCACCTCGGCAACGGTGTTGGTGAGGGAGAACGGGAGCTGCTGCCACAGCAGGCCGAGGCGTCCGGGGACCTCGACCGAGCCGCCGTCGGGGTGCTCGACGCCGGCGGTGATGCGCAGCAGCGTGGACTTCCCGGTGCCGTTCTCGCCGATCAGGGCCAGACGCTCGCACTGACTGACAGTGAGGCTGATGTCGGTCAGCACCCGGCGGTCGGGATAGGACTTGCTGATCCCGTCGACGCGCAGGTGCGCGCCGCGGCTCAGGGCGTTGGTGGGTGTGGGAGTGGACATGGGGAAACCTCGCGTGTCAGGTGGGACGGGACGACGGGTTTCACAGCCACATGCGGGGAAGAGTAGCAGGCCTGGATTTTGGTGTCTTCTGGTTTTGCGGCAGGGCAGACCGGGGCCTGTGGGTCAGCCGACCACGGTGCTGTTGAACGGGTCGGTCACCGAAGCCTGGTTGCACGCAGTCTGTGACGACGTGTCCTCCTGGGGAATTGACTTCTGCACAAAGGCATGGGCGCCGTCGGAGGTCTGCCGGCACCCGCCCCAGGGTCTCGGTCACGTTCCATGGCTGGCCGAGACCTGCATGGAGGACGGCCTGATGGTTGCTTTCTCCTTCGGCGCAGAGGGGGGATCGCGACATCGTTCGCATCCCCCAACATGCACTGCCCCGGCCTTTCACTCGCGGCAGATGATCGCGTTGTGGTGTTGCAGCTTGATCGGCTACGTGGTTTCGCGGGAGGCACGCCAGTCATCGAGGCTTGGGCCGACGATGGAGGCCGTGGGCGAGGGGACAAGTGCGCCGCTGGTGAAGGCCGTGCCGTAGGCAGTGGGGATGGTGACCTCCACGGGGTAGGGGTGCCGGGGGCATATGCTGAGGGTGAGTTCCTGCAGCGTCATGACGTCCTGGCCCGCTACTTCGACCACGTCATGAGGCTGCTCCGACAGGGCTTCGTGGGCAATCGCGGCGGCGACGGAGTCGAGCGCGACCGGCTGGATCTTCATCGCGGGAACGATTGCGATGGGGCCGAGCTTCATACGCTGCTGGTTCTGGGCTGCGAACTCGAACCACTGTGTGGATCGGATGATCGACAGCTGTGGACTCATCTGGCGTGCCAGCCGCTCCTGCTCGGCCTTCGCGGCGAAGTAGCCGTAGCCCTGCACCTCGGGCAGGTCGCAGTTCACGATCGACAGCAGCACATGCCGGCCGCCATTATCCCGAGTTGCTTGGGCGATCGTGCGGGTCGAGGTGGTGAAGAACTCCACTGCCGGTCGCCGCCGCAGGAACGTCCCACCGGTGGCTTCGATGACCACGTCGAACCCGGCGAGCCTGTCACTGGCCCGGGGGTCACGGATATCGAAGCCGGTACGTCGAGACATCATCACGCACTCGGTGCCCCATTCCTCGACGGCGTGCTGGATCGCCGTACCTGACGTTCCGCCGCCCACTACTGCCACTCGCATGTTGCCTCCCGTCCAGTCTCTACGTTCGTAGAGTCTCTATGATCGTAGAGCAACGGGTGAGGGGGGCGGCATGGAGCGCAGGGACGTGATCGCGGACGCGGGGATCCGACTGGTGGCACGCGACGGTGTCCACGCTCTGACCCATCGTCGGGTCGACGCCGAAGCGGGGCTGCCCGCCGGGTCGACGTCGTACTACGCGCGAACGCGAGGCGACCTGGTCGCTCTGGTCGCTGCCCGCCTGTCCGACGGGTCCGCGGGGGACCTCGATAGCCTCGTCGTTCCGGACGCGCTCACGCCCGTGGAGGCTGGATGGATCCTGGCTGGGCTGGCTCGTGACATGGCTGGGCGCGGTGATGCGCAGGCGGCTCGTTTCCTCCTGATGCTGGAGGTGCGCGCCGACCCGGAGCTGCGGGACCTGCTCACCCCTGCCGCCGCAGTCCGCAACCAGGTCACCCACCTCGCGGCGCGACTTCTCGCCGCCCTGGGGGTCGCCGAGGAAGGCCGTGACGTGCTCGCGTCCCAGTTGGCGGTGCTGGTGGATGCGCTGTTGATGTATGACACCAGCCACGCCGAGCCTGTCGACCTGGAGAACACACTGACGGCTTACCTGCGCGGGATCCTCGGATGAGCACGAGCAATCCAATCGCGACGGGCTGGCAGCTGAGCGGGTCGGGCGCTTGCTTGGTGGGTGGAAGCCTCTGCTGGGTGCTCGCCGAGTCGCTGAGGGCCCTTGCTGGCTACATACCTGACGCCATCGGCCTCGACGGTCAGAGGCCCGCCCAGCTGGCGGCGTGGCGGGCGGCCAACGAGCTGACGATGCTGACGCTCGTACTGGTCCCGACTGGGCTGGTCGGACGGATGTGGCGACCTCGTCCGCCGACCGGTCTGGCCTGGGCGCTCGGGGTGGTGGGTGCGCTCATCGGGTCGGCGTCGCTCCTGCTGCTGATCGCGCTGGAGGGTCTCCTCGTCTACCCCATCCCCGAACTGCCACTCAACGCCACGATCCTGCCGCTGGTCGAGAGTCTCGTTCTGGGCGCGCGCCACCTAATCGCCTTGGGCTGGGCACTGGCAACGGGGGCATTCACCGCTCATGTTCTTCAAGTCAGTGCCACGCCGTCGCGCCTGCTCGCAACCGTGGGCGGGCTGAGCGTTGTCTGCCAGCTGGCGGGTTCCTTTCCCTGGCTCTGCCCACGCTGGATACCGGTGACGGCAAGCCTCCTGCTAGTCATCTGGACTCAATTGACTTGCAGGCATTCCAGCAGGTTGTGACCCCACCCCTCAGCGGCATTGGCGTGCCTTGGCTATTCGCCGACCTGTCCGTCGATGGCTTCTCGCAGGATCTCCGCATGGCCGCAGTGTCGGGCGTACTCCTCGATCATGTGGGTCAACAGCCAACGGACTGAGACTGTCTCACCGCCAGGGCGATGGACCTGAATGGACAAGGCGAACATTGGGTCAAGCACCGCCTGTTGCCACAACCGTCGAGACCTGTCGACAGAATCCTGCCAGCGGCGACGGAGCACCACTGGCGACATCTCCCGGGCAGACTCCCAGTCCCAGTCGGGTGTGGAGCTCCAGTCCACGCTGTTCCAAGGATCGCCCGCGGGGGATGAGGTGAGTACTCGGGAGAACCAGAAGTCCTCGACGTAAGCGAGGTGGTTGAGCAGGCCGGCGAGGGTCATCGTCGACACGGTGCAACGCTGGTGAAGAGCTTCATCGTCGACCCCTGTGACCTTCCAGACCATGGTGGCCCGCAGGAAATCAAGGAAGTCAAGCAAGGTGGCCGCCTCGTCAGCATCAGCGGGAGGGTCGGGACGGCCCTGCTCGTCGTGGACGGTTTCACTCACGCGCCAACCCTACTGACGAGCGGTCGTCGGCATTTAGGTTGGTTGTGCTCCTGCTGGTGGGTCTTGTCATAGCGGCTGGGACACACGGTGATCCCTTTGTTTTGAGAGGCCACCAGCAGGGGCTGCTCGATGAGGACGGTGTCTCTGTTCGGGAACGCGGAGCCAGACCGCTGAAGGGTCGGGACTCCTACTTGGGAATGTCTGGGCGATACCGGATGCCTTGATCGAGCCAGTTGGTCCCGACTGCCATAGGAGGCACCTGATGGGATGGACCCTGGGCATCGACCTGGCCTGCCGAGCAGCCCACGTCGCTTCACTCGCCGCGCCGGACGGCACGATCATCTGGACGGGCCGCACCTTCTTCACCCGACCCGCCGAGCTGGAACGCCTGCTCGACGACATCGACTGTGACCCCACGCAGCTCACGGTCGTGATGGAACCCACCCGCAACGCCTGGTCACCGGTCGCGGCCTGGTTCGAACGCCACGGCTGCAGGATCGTGTTGGTCCCCACCAGCCAGTCCTCCGACCTGCGCCAGTACTACTCGAAACACACGAAGAACGACCGGCTGGACTCTCGTCTGCTGGCCCGGCTCCCGCTGCTCCATCCCGAGGGCCTGGCCGACCACCGCTCCGCGGGGCCGGCCGAGCCGTTGCGTCGCGCGGTCCGTCACCGCTCGTCGCTGGTCAAGCGTCGCTCGGCCGTGTTCGCCCGGCTCGACGCGCTACTCGAACTGCTCGGCCCGGCTTGGTACGAGGCCCTCGGCGCCGACTTCGGCAACGCCTCGCTGCACCTGCTGGCCCACTACGCCAACCCCACGATCCTGCTCCGGCTAGGGCTGAGGCGCTTGGCGGAGTTCCTGCGCCGCTACTCCCACGGCCAGTGGAACCACGACAAGGCAGTCCAGCTGATCGACGCGGCGAAGGCGTCGCTGGACCTCTGGGACGGTGACGGGATCGACTTCACCCAGCTCGGCCTCGACATCGCCATCGAGGCCGAACAGGCCTTGCTGCTCGGCAGCCAGATCCGCGACCTGGACGCCCGGATCGCGGAGCTCTACCAGGCCCAGGACCCCGACCGGGTCATCGCCTCGGCGCCCGGGGTCGGTCCGTTCATCGCAGCGGTGATCGCCGGACGGGTCGGGGACGTGACCCGCTTCCCGTCACTGGCCGCGGTCCGGTCCTACTCCGGGCTGGTCCCGAAGGTGTCGCAGTCAGGCACCAGCGAGCACCACGCCGGCGTGACGAAGGCCGGTGACACCCTGCTGCGGGAATCGATCTGGCAGGCCGCGGACATGGCCCGCCGGATCGACCCCCAACTCGCCGCGAAGTACGTGAGATTGATGAACGCGGGCCGCCACCATGACTCGGCCATCTGTCATGTCGCGACCACGCTGCTGACCCGGATCGCGTCCTGTTGGCGGGCTGGGCAGCCCTACCAGATCCGTGACCTCGATGGCACGATCCTGACCGTAGAACAGGGCAAGGCCGTCATCGCCGCCCAGCACCAGGTCGAACCCGGCCAACGTCAGGCCCGCCGCCAGACACGCACGAGCCAACGGTTGAAGAAGAGGACGGGCCGGGTGTCTCAGGAGTCGCCAAGCGCTCCACCACCACGGCCCGTCGCCGTCCAGCCTAGAAGCCTCCCCGCAGCTTGACTTCCCTTAGGAACTCAAGAGAGTGCGTTGACAGTGGATGGCGGCTGGCATGATGCGTTCATGGGATTGCCCGGGCTGGGTCACGACCGCACTCTGTGGCTCGACTTCGAGTCGGCCGGTTTCGACGACGAAACCCTGGCGCTGTTCGCGGCCGAGGTGGACGAGTTCGAATCTGTGCTGAACTGCCGGGTCCGGATTGGGGTACGCGACAGGTCGAACGATGCGTCGTGGATGGTCGCCGCACCTGGCTCTGGAGACGCGCCATCGTTGACGTGGGATCACTCGACGCTGACGTTGACCTCGCACGCGGCAGGACCCGAGCAGATGCTGGACTCGATGCAGCTGCTCCATGCCCTGGTTCGACATCCTGACTCAGAGCCTGCGTTCCGGGCACCGGCGAGTCTGGGGCAGTGAGTCTGGGTCAGTGGATCGTGCGCCGCGCGCATGAGTCGCAGCTCCTCGGCAACGCCGGCTACGCGCTGAGGGATGGCGAAACTTGGGGGAACCTGGCCTACCGCCTCGACCCTGCAGCCCAGGTCAGGGCTACGCGGCCGAGGCCGTCCTGCATCCCTGAGTCCTCGTGGCGTCAGCATGCGATACCAAGTTGGTATCATCGGGTCATGGCAATGACTCTGCGGTTGACCGAGGACGATGAACGCGTGCTCGCGCATCTGGCGCAGGACGAGGGGATCAGCCGCCAGGAGGCCACGATCCGGGCGATTCATGAGGTGGCCGAGCGGCGGGGGCATGAGCGCAAGGTGTCGGATGCCTCCCGGCGAGCTCGTGCTCGCTATGCCGACGTGCTGGAGCGACTCGGGCGGTGACCGAGTACCTCGACTTGGAGGACCTGCTCGCGCTGGTCGATGACCTGCAGGTTGGTCCGTTGCGTGATCTGGGCTTGCTCGACTCAGCGGCGCACCGCCCCAGGACGAGCCTGTGGGGTCGTGAGGCATACCCGAGCCTGGATGAGAAGGCGGCCGCGCTGTTGGAGTCGCTGGTCCGCAACCTTCCACTCGTGGATGGAAACAAGCGCCTCGGGTGGCTCGCCGCCATCGTCTTCCTCGACATCAATGGCGCGTGGGTCGAGGCGCCGGATGACGACGCCTACGACCTGGTCATTGCTGTGGCCAGTGGGCGCCTGAACGTCCCCGAGATTGCCGAGACGCTCGCCCGCTGGCACTAGACCGCCGCGGCATGAGCGGAGATCAGTCGGCTCCTGCCCTCAGCGACTCCCGTCAGGCTCCCGGTGGTCAGGTACCTGGGTGCACTGAGCCCTTTCGATGGTCCATCCCCATGCCCACATGACTGCAACGCATGCAGGCCAGGCCAAGGGTGTGACTTCGTCTGCTGAATGGCGGGGTTCTTCGGTCGCTTCGTGGCGGGGTCAGGTGACACCGATGACCAGGGTGCTCTGTGCGGCTTCGATGACGTCGTTGGTGATGGTGTCGAGTTCGTTGATCTTCAGGACCCGCTGGATCTGGGGGAAGAGGCGTTCGAGGAGCCGGAAGTTGCCGCGGGTGATCCGTGCGATGGCTGCGATGGCTTGGGCGTCGGTGAAGTCGTCGGGGTCGAGGGTCTTGCCGAGGGATCGCCAGTGTCGCTCGAGGACGAACAGCAGTTCGTCTTGTCCCAGGGGCCGGTACTGGTGGGCGAAGCCGACTCGGCTGTAGAACTGGGGGTAGTGGCTGAACTGCTTCTCCAGGCCGGGCATGCCGATCAGGATCAGGGCGATGTCGTCGCGGTCGTAGCGATCGCGCAGCAGTTCCAGAGCGGCGGGACGCAGTCGTTCGGCCTCGTCGACGATGATCAGCTCCACGTAGTTCCTGCCGTGTCGCCATCCCCAGGCCTCGGAAGTGGCCGTGCCGGGAGGTACGAGGTGCTGCTCGATGCACATGTTGGTGCGGGTGATGGCTTGGGTCAGCTCGTCCTTCAGGGTCCGCGGGGTGGTCAGCACGCTGGGGGTGTAGAGCACGGTGCGGCTCCGGTTCAAGGCGGCGTAGATCTTGGCGTCGTTGTCGGAGCGCGGCCCCCAGTAGGTCAGCAGGTCATGAGCCTTCTCGTAGTGTGCGTAGCGGCGCGCGGAGAGTGTCTTTCCTACGCCGGCTGATCCGAAGCACAAACCGATGGTGTGCCCGCGGCGCACGGCGTCGGCGAACTCGGTGAAGCGGCGGTGCTCCTTGGTGACGATGAAGCGCTGGCTCACCTGATGTCCTCCTTGTAGATCTTCAACGCCGACCTCGGCGCCGGAGCCGGTGCTTCGGTGATCCGTGGCGTCTCGGTAGGTGCGGCCACGAGGGCGATGCGTTCGTTGATGCTGGCTCGCAGCGCTCGGCGGCGGGCGTTGCGCGCGGCCTGGATCTCCTTGAGGCTGACCTTTTGATCGTGGTGCTCTTGGTTGACGGCCTTGCAGACGAATTCGTCGTGATCGAAGACGCGGATCTCGGTGATGTCGCGGGGGTCGTAGCGGATCACGACCGAGCGTCCGACGTAGCCGGCCAGAGTTGGCGAGACGTAGCGCAGGCCCTGGAAGCGGATGCCATCGCGGCGCACGACGCGGGTCTTGGCGACGGTCAACAGCAGTCTGTCGAGGTCTTCCAGGCTGTCGGGCATTCGGGGCAGCCAGCCGTCCGCGATCCACGCGCTGCGCGGGGAGGTTCCGAGCTCGCTGTGCGTGCGGTCGTTGTAGGTGGCCACGAACGCCTCCAGGGCGCTATCGAGGTCGGCCAGGGACAGTTTCGGTGTCGGCCAGGGGTCCCCTTCGGTGATGTGTCCGGGCAGGGTGGCGAGTAGCTCGGTGTTGATGGTCCCGAAGAACCGCTCGATCTTGCCCCGTCCCTGGGGTCGGGCGACGGTGGAGTGGATCAGTCGGATATGGAGGTCGACGGCGGTGTGGGCGAGCTGGTCACTGGTGAAGTCGCTGCCGTGGTCGACGTAGAGCACGTCGGGCAAGCCGCACATCGGCCAGGCCGGGTCGGTCTTGTGCCAGATCGCTTGGCGCAGCGCCAGGGCGGTGTTCATCGCCGACGGTGCGCCCAGGAAGACTGTGTAGCCGCAGACCGCCCGGGAGCAGTCGTCGAGGATCGTTGTCAGCCATGGCCGTGCGGGCTTGCCGTCGGTGCCCACCACCAGGATGTCGAGCATGGTGTGATCGGATTGCCACATCGCGTTGGGCAGCTCTGCTTGCCGGCGTAGCACCAGCTCGTGCTTGTCGCGGTAGGACGCTGCGCCCTCCAGGGCGAGGGTGACCATGCCGGGATCCAGGGTCCGCACGATGTCCCACACCACCGAGTAGGAGGGGACCGGCCATCTCCGGGTGGCGCAGATGCCGGTGACTTTGCGATGGATCGTGGCGATGGCCGGCCGCGGCTTGCTCAGTGCCAGGCCCTCGATCAGGTCGACGAGGTCGGGCGGAAGGCGGCGGGTCCCGGTGTCCGCCCGTGAGGCTGTCTCCAGTCCGGCGTAGCCGTCGGCGCGGTAGCGGGCGTGCCAGCGCTCCAGGGTCCGCAGCCCTACATCGGTCTCGCGAGCTAAGCGCGCGAGGGGCACCTGGTCCTCGACGTGGAGCCTGAGGATTCGCCACCGCGCTCGAGCGTCCACGACGCACCTACTGCAAGGCGTTCTCGCGCCCGCGCTCGGCGCGCTGAAGGGCGCGGTAGACCGTGGAGCGGCCCACGCTGAACAGCTCGGCCAGCTCGCCCACGGTGTGCTCGTCGGCGGCATGTAGCTGGACGAGGTGAGCTTCTTGCCGGGGGGTGAGTTTCGGTGACTTCCCGCGCAGCCGGCCCTTGGCCTTGGCGACCTTCATCCCCTCGCGGGTGCGGGCACGGATGAGGTCGGCTTCGAACTCGGCGACCATCGCCAGCACGTTGAACAACAGTTTCCCCATCGGGTCGGTCGGGTCGTACACCGATCCGGCGATGCTCAGCTTCACTTCCCGCGCCGCGAGGTCGTCGGCGATCTGGTGGGCATCACGGACTGAACGCGCCAGCCGATCGAGCTTGGTGACCACGAATGTATCGCCGTCCCGACACGCTGCCAGCGCCTGCCGCAGGCCCTCACGGTCGGCGTTGCGGCCCGTGAGCCCGTGATCGACGTAGATGCGCTTGGGATCGACGCCGAACGCCGCGAGTCCGTCACGCTGCGCGGTCAGGTCCTGCTCGTCGGTGGAGACTCGGGCATAGCCGACCTTCAAGGGGGACATGCTCCCCAGTGTGTCATATAGCCTCCCTTCACCGGACAGTTCACCGGACGGGTCTTACGGGACAGCCCGCCAGGCGTGCCGTCGTTCCTCTGTGAATCGCATCGCTTCGAGGCGTGTTTCTGAGAACTTTCGGTGGCTCATGAGGAGGGCTTCTGTGGCAGCGTCGACGAGCTCTGGAGTGAGGTCGGCGGCCCGCAGCACGCGTTGACCTCGACGTACGTGGACATCGACATGTCGGACGTGAGGAAGGACCTCGATCAGGCGAGGAGTGTGATCCAGTAGTCCCAGAAGCGCACCGCGCTCAACGCGGCGACCAGGAGGAACCAACCGACCAGGGCTGGAGTCTGGTAGGCGTGGACCCACGTGCCCGTACAGGCCCGTCGTGAGCCGGTCTGGCCTGGCAGCAGGCGCAGGTTTCGTTGGGTGACGATCACGAACAGTGGGATGGCGACCGCCCACACGGCCATGCAGTACGGGCACAACGCGCCGATCCGATACAGGCTCACCCAGATGAGCCAGTGGACGAAGATGGCGGCGAGAGTAACCCCGGCCTGCAGCCTCAGCGGCCAAGGCAGCATTGACCGAGCTCACGTGAAGAGGCATGTACCTCACGACGAACTCGACACGGTCGCCGTACCGGTCCTTGATGTCCTCCACATGGGGGTACAGGGCGATGCACGCCTCGCACTCGAAGTCGAGGAACTCCACCAGCTGAACCTGATCACCATCGGTCATGCGTGGGCTGTCGGGACGGACCAGATTCTCGAGTGAACCCTGGGGAGCGTCCGCGCCGGGCGACGAAGAGTCCGGTCGGGTGAGCAGTACAGCGACGACGAGAGCGATCAGGCCGCCGCGATGAGTGCAAGAGAGATCTGCCGACTGCGAGTCAGAGTGGCCTCCAGGTCTGGTTCCCGGCGTTCTGCCAGGCCCATAGGTCAACGTTCGCTGAACTATACCGAGGGATTCGGAAGTGACGTGCCAGTCGTAGAAGCACGCGGCATCGACCACCACGTGCGCGGTGAGCACGGGCAGACCCGTCGCCATCTGCGAGGCCTGGACAACCCAGACAGGCTCGACACGCCCTCGGTGTGCTGCGTCGACCTTGCCAGGGCGGAGTCGTCGGTCGCCTGAGCGCAGCTGAAGTTGCGACCTCTCGCGTGTTCCGTGGCGGATAGCCAGACTGACAAAAGGTCAGCGAGCACTGTATAGTTCAGCACATGCTGACTATTGCTTCGCGCCTCGACGTCATGAACCGGCTCGGCCGGGCCATGGCGGACCCGACGCGCTCCCGGATCCTGATGACCCTCCTTGATAGCCCGAGCTACCCGGCTGTGCTGTCGCACGAGCTGGAGCTGACTCGCTCGAACGTGTCGAACCATCTGACGTGCTTGCGAGACTGCGGGATCGTCGTCGCAGAGCCCGAAGGACGGCAGACTCGTTACGAGATCGCCGACCCCACATCTCGCTGCGGCCCTCGTCGCTCTGGTGGACGTGACACTCGCCGTGGACGAGCAGGCTCCCTGCGTGGACTCGACGTGCACGGTGCCGGGCTGCTGCGGGACTGGAGCGGGTGCATGAGCGCGGCGTGTGGGTGCGAGCACGAGAGTGCGACGCCGACGGGCGAGGAGGTTGAGGGCGCGGAGCGGCCATGGTGGAAGGACCGCGGTGTCTTGGTTCCGATCTTCTCCGGTGTCGCCTTTCTCAGTGGTCTGATCTCTGAGCGGTCCGGGGCTGAGACCGTGGCTCTGGTCTTGTTCTGGATCGGCCTGCTGCTGGGCGCGTCGACCTTCACACCTGGCGCGGTCCGCAGGCTCTTCAAGGGCAGGATCGGCATCGGGTTGCTGATGACGATCAGTGCGATCGGCGCGGTCCTTCTCGGTTACGTCGAGGAAGCGGCCGCACTCGCGTTCCTGTACTCCATCGCCGAGGCGCTGGAAGACAAGGCGATGGATCGCGCCCGCGGTGGTCTGCGGGCGCTGTTGAAGCTCGTGCCGGACACCGCGACCGTGCTGCGCGACGGGGCCTCCGTCGAGGTCGCGGCGAAGGAACTGACTGTCGGCCAGCTCATGGTGGTTCGTCCGGGAGAGCGGATCGCGACCGATGGCGTCGTCCGGGCGGGACGCTCCAGCCTGGACACCTCGGCGATCACGGGCGAGTCGATCCCGGTGGAGGTCGAGCCCGGTGACGCGGTCTCGGCTGGCGCGATCAACAGCGCCGGCGCACTGGAGGTCGAGGCGACCGCGGCGGGTACCGACAACTCGCTCACCACGATCGTGGAGCTGGTCGAGAAGGCGCAGACCGAGAAGGGCGAACGTGCCCGCCTAGCCGACAAGATCGCCCGTCCGCTCGTCCCTGGTGTCCTGATTCTTGCTGCGTTGGTCGCAATCATCGGCTCGCTGCTGGGCGATCCAGAGCTGTGGGCAACGCGCGCCCTCGTGGTGCTGGTGGCAGCCTCGCCCTGCGCGCTAGCGATCTCCGTCCCGCTGACAGTCGTCGCCGGCATCGGCGCGGCGAGCGAGTTCGGAGTGATCATCAAGTCTGGAGCGGTCTTCGAGCGTTTCGGCACCGTCCGGCACGTGGCCGTTGACAAGACCGGCACGCTCACCCGCAACGAGCCTGCCGTCACCGCGGTCCTCACCGTCGACGGCCTGACCGAGGCACAGGTGCTCGCATGGGCCGCTGCGCTGGAGCACCACAGCACTCATCCTCTCGCCGCGGCGATCACCGCCGCCGCCCCGGGCGTCACCGCAGCGGCGGATGTGACTGAGCAGGCGGGGCACGGCATCGAAGGCACCGCCGATGGTTCGACGATCACCGTCGGCAGCCCGCGCTGGCTCGACGCCGGTGAGCTCGGCGACCGGGTCGAGGGACTGGAAGAGCAAGGCATGACCGTCGTGATCGTGCACCGAGACGGAGCGCCAGTCGGCGCGATCGGCGTCCGAGATGAACTACGCCCCGAGGTCCCCGAGGTCGTCCGTACCCTCGCAAGCCAGGGGGTCGGAATGACGATGCTCACCGGCGACAACACCCGCACAGCGCAGGCCCTTGCCGCCCAGGCGGGGATCGTCGACGTCCGCGCAGAACTGCGCCCTGAAGACAAGGCCGCCGCGATCGGAGCGTTCTCCGAGGCAGGACCGGTCGCGATGATCGGCGATGGCATCAACGACGCGCCCGCTCTCGCGGCAGCCGACATCGGCATCGCGATGGGCGCGACCGGATCGGACGCCGCGATCGAGTCCGCCGACATCGCGTTCACCGGCCACGACCTGCGTCTCATCCCCAGAGCGTTTGACCACGCCCGTCGGGGTCGCCGCATCATCAACCAGAACATCATCCTGTCTCTGTTGATCATCACCGCGCTGCTCCCACTCGCCCTCTTCGGTGTCCTGGGGCTCGCTGCCGTGGTCCTGGTTCACGAAGTCGCCGAGGTCATCGTGATCCTCAACGGCCTGCGCGCCGCCCGAACCCATACGCCGCAGATCGGCAGCTGATGCTTGCGACCATCGGGTCGGCGATCCCCTACGGGTCAGGATGAGTTGAGGCCGGTGGTTCATAGCAAGTCCGCCAGCGTGGGGCGTGAACCAGGAGTCCAATCATCAT